>JAWOBE010000205.1:0-18896 GCA_046498185.1 Desulfatiglandaceae bacterium
CACCCAGCAGTTCGTCGCGCCTTATGCCGGTTGCGCGATTGGTGAATACTACCGTGATAAAGGCATGCACGCTTTAATCATTTACGACGATCTTTCAAAACAGGCTGCCGCTTATCGCCAGGTGTCCCTGCTGCTTCGTAGACCACCGGGCAGGGAGGCGTTCCCGGGAGATATTTTTTATAATCATTCGAGACTGCTTGAACGGGCTGCAAAACTGAATGACGAGCTGGGCGGCGGTTCGCTAACCGCGCTTCCTATAATTGAAACACAGGCCGGGGACGTATCCGCTTATATACCCACCAACGTGATATCTATCACAGACGGTCAGGTTTACCTGGAGCCCGGGCTTTTCTTTTCAGGGGTTCGACCGGCGATCAATGTGGGTCTCTCCGTTTCCCGGGTCGGAGGCGCTGCTCAGACGAAAGCCATGAAAAAGGTGGCAGGTACGCTCAGGCTGGATATGGCCCAGTACCGTGAACTGGAAGCTTTCGCCCAGTTCGGCAGCGACTTGGACAAGGCGACTCAGCAGCAGCTGAACAGGGGACGTCGACTTGTCGAGCTCTTGAAACAGCCGCAGTATGAGCCTATGGCTGCCGAGAAAGAAGTGGCTATCCTTTATGCCGGGGCGAACGGTTATCTGGATGAATGGCCTGAATCAGCCGTGGCCAGCTACGAGAAACAGATGCTGGAGTTTTTGGAAGCCTCCCATCCTTATTTATTGAAGGCGATAAAAGAAGACAACGACATCACCGAGGAAACGGAAGAAGGTCTTGAAAAGGCCCTCGAGGAATTCAAAGGTTTGTTTCAGGTCCCCGGAGCGTAACGACCGGGGTAACCGGGCTTTGAGCCGGTAATTTAGTCGGGGTCAGGGAGAGAAGAGAAATCTGATGGCAACATTAAAAGACATCCAGCGCAAGATCGGCGCAGTCAAAAAGACGAAACAAATCACCAGGGCGATGAACATGGTGGCTGCCGCCAAACTCAAAAGCGTGCAGGGAAAAACGGAACGCTTCACACCCTATGCGGTGAAGTTTGCGGAGGTGCTGGAAAATCTTGCCGGGCACATGGAGCCTGGAATCCACCCGTTGCTGATGCCGAAAGAGGAGGTCCGAACCATCGAACTCCTTCATTTCAGCGCTGACCGGGGGCTTTGCGGAAGCTTCAATACGAGTTTGATAAACAGGGCTGAAAAATGGATCGGTGAGCGTCGGCGCGAAGGAAAGAAATGCAGCCTTACGATCGTCGGTAAAAAGGGCCGCGACTATTTCCGCAAGCGGGACGTGGACGTGACCGACGCCCATGTGGGCGTTTATGGATCGGTGGATATTTCTTTCATCAATCGTATGACGCGTGGTTTCATAGACCGCTTCGTTTCCGGCCAAGTGGATGAAGTTTATGCCATGTATACCCGTTTTTTCAGCATGTCCAGGCAGGAACCGACTTTGGTTAAATTGGTACCGATAGAGCCTCCAGCAACGGCCGAGGCTCCGGCCGACACGGCGGAAATTGAGTATATATTCGAGCCCGGGCCTGAAGAGCTGCTGGTGGAATTGCTTCCGAAGCATATCAATGTTCAGATAATGAATGCGTTTCTTCAAAACGAAACGAGCGAACATGCATCACGTATGGCTGCGATGGATAATGCTTCCAGGAACTGCGGGGAGATTATCGAAAATCTCACGCAGGTTTTTAACAAGGCACGCCAGGCTGCGATAACCGCGGAATTGATGGACATCGTCGGCGGGGCGGAAGCGCTGAGAGGCTCATAACCGGTTTTCTACTATTAAGGAGGCTTTTTTCTACCATGAATGAAGGCAGAATAATGCAGGTCATAGGTCCGGTCGTCGACGTGGAGTTCCCCGATGGTGATCTCCCGAAGATTCTTACCGCGCTGCTTATCACGAATCCTGCGATAGACGAGACCGAAGATAATTTAGTGGTGGAGGTGGCTCAGCACCTTGGAGACAATGTCGTCCGGTGTATCGCAATGGACGTCACCGATGGTCTGGTCAGGGGCGGGAAGGTCAAGAATACGGGCAACCCGATCATGATGCCGGTGGGGAACCCGACCCTTGGGCGCGTGCTCAACGTGGTTGGAAAACCTGTTGATGGCCTCGGGCCGGTCGAATGCGAAGAGTACTACCCGATCCACCGTCATGCGCCGGATTTCAAGGACCAGGACACCACCGTGAACGTTCTTGAAACCGGCGTGAAGGTCATTGATCTGCTCGTGCCGTTCCCCCGGGGGGGGAAAATGGGCATGTTCGGAGGTGCCGGGGTCGGCAAGACCGTCGTGATGATGGAGATGATTCACAACATCGCGATGCAGCACGGAGGCATAAGCGTGTTCGCGGGTGTAGGGGAGCGTACCCGCGAAGGAAATGATCTCTACCTCGAAATGAAGGAATCAGGCGTTATAGAGCGTGCGGCTCTTATCTACGGTCAGATGACCGAGCCCCCCGGGGCAAGGGCGAGGGTGGCCCTGTCCGCCCTCACCGCGGCGGAGTATTACCGCGATGAGAAAGGTCAGAACGTTCTTTTGTTCATCGACAACATATACCGTTTTACCCAGGCGGGTTCAGAGGTTTCGGCCCTGCTGGGTCGGATTCCCTCGGCAGTGGGCTATCAACCCACGCTGGGCACGGACCTGGGCGAACTGCAGGAAAGAATCACTTCGACGAAAAAGGGATCGATAACGTCGGTCCAGTGTGTTTACGTGCCCGCGGATGACCTTACCGATCCTGCGCCTGCAACCACATTCGCCCACCTGGACGGAACGGTCGTTCTTTCACGGCCTATAGCCGAACTTGGTATATACCCTGCTGTCGACCCGCTTGATTCAACATCACGTATTCTGGATCCGAACGTACTTGGAAGCGAACATTATCAGGTAGCCCGCCAGGTTCAGCAAATTCTTCAAAAATACAAAGATTTGCAGGATATTATAGCAATCCTGGGCATGGATGAGCTGGCTGAAGAAGATAAATTGATTGTTGCTCGCGCACGTAGAATTCAGCGTTTTCTCTCCCAGCCGTTTCACGTGGCCGAAACCTTCACCGGCACACCCGGTGTCTATGTCCCGGTCGCCGAGACGGTTCGAGGTTTCAAGGAAATAATCGACGGCAAACGGGATGATCTCCCGGAGGGAGCTTTCTACATGGTGGGGACCATCGAAGAAGCTGAAAAGAAAGCCGAGCAGATGGCTTCAGGCCGGCGCAAGAGGAGTTGATAGATGGGACAGTTGCATCTTGAAGTGGTTACCCCGGAAAAGGTTCTGGTCAGCGAAAAGGTCGATACCATGGTTGCACCGGGAACGCTGGGTCAGTTCGGTGTACTGCCCGGTCATACATCGCTGCTTACCGGGATTGTGCCTGGGGAAGTCCGCTGGAAGAAAGGCGACAGGGAGGCGTTTATTTCGGTGAGCACCGGGTTTGCTGAAGTTGCTGGAGACAAGGTCGCCATTTTGGTGGATGCTGCTGAAAGGATTGATGAAATAGATTTGGAAAGAGCCCGCGAGGCCTTGGAGCGTGCGAAAAAACGTTTGGCGGGGGAAATGAAGAAAGAACATGTGGATTTTACCAGGGCGGAAACATCCTTGAATCGGGCCGTGGCTAGAATCAGAGTAGCGGAAAAGCGTCTGGGATGAAGCGGCCTGCGTAACAATCTGTATTTTCATCCGTTCTGGGAAAAGGCAAGCAACCACCGCTTGCCTTTTTTATTGACGTTTCCGGGAGAAGGCGCTACGATCAAAAAACTAAAAAAAGTGAGGTTATAATGGAAAATATTGGAGAATTCGAACAGTTTCAATTGCTTGAACAGAAGATAGATTCTCTTCTGGAGCTTGTCAGTACTTTGAAGAAGGAGAAAGCCGCATTGGCCGAACAGACGCATATCCAGGAAGAAAAATTGGTCGATCTTTCTGAGCAGTTATCCGCTCTGAAAGCCGGGCGGGACAAAGCGAGACAGCGGATCGTATCTCTCCTGGAGAGGATGGAACAGGCGGAGGTATGATCAGCGGGGGAATAGATCGTGAAGAACACGGTGAGGGTGAATGTTCTGGATAGTGATTACGTTATCGGAAGCGAGAATGGTGAAGAACAGGTCCGAAATGTAGCGGATCTGGTCAACGAGCGATGTTTACGGATAAAGGAGCATGCCGAAGGCATGACAGATAAAAAAATCGCTATCCTCGCTGCCTTTGAGATAGCCAGTGATTATCTTGACCTGGCCAAGGAGCATGATGCCCTCAGAGCGCAAATACAGGCTCGGTTAAAAGCGCTTAACGAACAAATTGATTCCACCGCCGGTTGGGAGTGAGATGCGTGACCAGATGTAATGTTCAACAGCATCGGTTGGGTTTGTTTTTCCGATTGGATCCAAGGGGTCTAAAGAGATTTTTGAGTCGTCCTTTGGCGTACGGCGTTTCTTGTGGCTGTCTGTAAATGTTCGTTTATGGAACCTTGAAGCTGTGCGTTTAAAGAGAGCCGGTTCGGCCGCCGTGGGGCGTTGTTGAAAATAAAGGGCAACCGCTGATTGTTCGTGAACTCAGGATTCGTGATGCGATATTAAAATATCCCGTTCTCTCACTGAAAATGTGAGCCATCAGTGAGTTCGTTGAACATTTGAAGCCGTGATTAGCTGTGATTAGCTGGAATGCGGCGGTGGATGCTTCAAGCCGCTTTGGAAGTCCTTTATGGGCCTGGCTCCTTCGGTAAATTGCCGGTAAAGCGGCGGCCTTGTGGTCCTTCGTTTTTCCCTTCCGCGGATCTATTCTATTCCCTCCGGATGCAGGCGTAACCAGCCTGGCGGTATAACTGCATTTCACCTATGATCCCATGTAAGTGGGCGCCATCAGGAGTGTTTGGAAACTATGAGTATATTATATCTCATTTTAGGCGTTGTGGCGTCATTAGGCGTCGGCATGGGTGTCGGTTTCTTGATTCGCAAGAAAATAGTCGAAAGCAAAATAGCTTCTATCGAAATGTATTCCAAGAAGATTTTGGACGAGGCCCAGAAAGAAGCCCGCAATACCAAGAAAGAGGCATTGCTTCAGGCTAAAGACACCCTTTTTCAGATGAAGCAGGAATTTGAAAAGGAGAGCAAGGAAAAAAAGGAGCAAATACTTTTACAGGAAAAAAGATTATTTCAAAAGGAGGACAACCTCGATAAAAAGCTGGATCAGATCGAAAACCGGGAAAACGTGATAGGCGAGAAAGAGCGTGCGCTGGGGGAAGTCGAAAACAACCTTAAGCGTAAGGAGGCCGAGTGCAATCGTTTGCTCACCGAGCAGGTGAAAGAACTGGAAAAAATCGCCGGGATGTCCAGCGAAGAGGCGAAGCAGATGCTGATCAGTTCAATGGAGGCAGAAGCAAAGCATGAATCCGCTAAATTAATTCGGCGGATAGAAATGGAAGCACGTGCCAACGGTGAACGCAAGGCGCAGGAAGTCTTGGCCCTGGCGGTCAAGCGCTATGCCGGGGATTACGTTGCCGAGAAGACCGTTTCAGTCGTAAATCTTCCGAACGAAGAAATGAAGGGACGTATCATCGGCAGGGAGGGCAGGAACATCAGGGCTATCGAGGCTGCTACAGGCATAGATCTGATTGTCGACGACACGCCGGAGGCAGTAATTATATCCGGGTTTAACCCGGTGCGGCGGGAAGTGGCCAAAATCTCTCTCGAAAGATTGATAGAGGACGGCAGAATACATCCGGCTCGCATAGAGGAAATCGTTGCAAAAGCCAACAAGGACGTTGAAAAGGCAATAAAAGAAGCTGGAGAACAGGCCACTTTCGATGTGGGCGTTCATGGTATCAACAGGGAGGTGGTGAAATTGATCGGAAGGCTGCGCTATCGCTCCAGTTATGCGCAGAACGTCCTGGTGCATTCCCTTGAAGTCAGCTTTCTTTGCGGGATCATGGCGGCTGAGCTGGGAGTGAATGTCAAGCAGGCCAAAAGAGCGGGGCTTTTGCATGATATCGGCAAGGCCGTTGATCACGAAGTGGAAGGGCCGCATGCGCTGATAGGCGCGGATCTCGCCAAAAAATACGGGGAGTCTCCACAGGTTGTACACGCGATCGCTGCACACCATGAGGAGATACCACCCGAATCCGTTCTGGCTGTTCTTGTGCAGGCGGCGGATACGCTTTCCGGCGCACGGCCGGGTGCCAGGCAGGAAATGCTCGAGAGCTATGTGAAGCGGTTGGAGGAGCTGGAAAAAATTGCTTTGCTTTTTCCCGGGGTCAGTAAGTCTTATGCAATCCAGGCCGGACGGGAAATACGGATTATTGTCGACGGCTCGACAATAAATGACGATGAGTCCTTTGTTATGTGCAAGGATATAGCGCAGAAAATAGAGAAAGAACTCAGTTACCCCGGGCAGATAAGGGTGACGGTGATCAGGGAGACGAGAGCGGTGGAATACGCTCGTTAGTTAAAATCTTTTGGCCCCCCCCTCCGGTTCACCGGAGGAAGGGAACCAAGGATTTCAGCTTTTTTTAGGAGGCTCCGGTCTTTTCAGCCCTTTAACCACCTGGGAGCGAATCAATCGCGGAAGCATCATGTGGTGATGCGGGCAGATGGATTTGGGATTCTGGTATGCCGAGTTTGCAAACGCAACCATGTAGTTTCGGATGTCCTCAAAACGTACGACCTCGTCTACAAGTCCTTCCTTTGCACAATATATGGGCCTCGATGTGGCCTTGTAGTGTTCCACCAGTTCGTTCATTTTTTCGATGACTGGTTCAAGCGGCCTTCCCGCGTCTTTTTCTTTGACCAGCCTCCTGGCGTAACTCGCTGCTGCGGCCGTCTCACCGTGCATCACATAAATTTCGGTCGCGGGTGTGCCCAGGGTGAAGGCGGTATGGTTGTTGGCTGTGGGGCCTCCCATGATGTAGTGGGCTGCAGCGGTTCCTTTGCGCAACGTCACGAGCATCATGGGCACTTCGGTTTGTTCGATCGAGTAAATCAGGGATTGCCCCAGGCCCAGGAGTTCAGCCTTCTCGGCTATGTCACCGACGTCGATGCCCGAAGTATCCTGGAACCAGATCACCGGAATCCGGTCCCTGCCGCATTGCGTTACGAATTCGTTCATTTTGATCAGGCCTTGCCGGTAGAGTTTCCCCCCCACACCAATATACTCGGAGGTGTATTCCGGGTAGTTGGGGAAAATGCCCTGGCGGTTGCCGATGGCTCCGATTAGATAGCCGTCGACCTTGACAACGCCGGTATAAACTTCAGGGCCGAAATCAGGTCTGAATTCAAGATCTTCTGAATTATCAACCAGGCGGGCGAGCACGCTGTCGAAGTCATAGACGGCTTTTTGGTTCATGGGGACGATGGAGGCCAATTCTTTCGGGTCCAGTTTCGGTGGGGCCGGGGGCGCCACGCGGAAGAAGGTCGGGTCGTAGGCCGGGATACGTTCCATGTATTTTTTCAACGCGTCGAGGACACCGGTTTCGGTTTCATGAACCTCTCTGAAAAAACCGGTTTCGTCATAATGTATTTTGGTGCTTCCAGGCGGCTCCGTCTTGAAATGCCTGGTGGCATCTATCAGCTGTTCGGCTCCTTCCATGTCGAAGTAGCCCTTGGGGCTCATTCCGCTTACAATTCCTCCCCCCCCGACTGCTATATTACAGTCTTTGTGGGCCAGTAGAATCGTAGGGCTGATTCCCTGGTATCCGCCTCCTGCCGGGTTTGTGCCATAAATTCCGGCCAGTACAGGCACCCCCTCTATTTCCAGTTCCGCGTGGCGGAAGAAGCAGGTACCCTGTCCCCGGCGGTTGGCATAGACTTTTTCCTGCTCCGGCAGTTTCACTCCCGAGCAGTTCACGATCCAGACCAGCGGCAGGTGAAGGATCTTCGCGATGTCGGTGACCCGTAGGTTGTTCTCCGCCTGCCCGGCGATCCAGGCACCGGCGATCCATTTGTTGTTGAAGCCTATCAATACGCACCATCGGCCTTTTATCCTTGCCAGGCCGTCGATGACGCCTGTGTGGCCCGATTCTTCATGCCCCGGGTCGAATATTGTGTGGAGAGGGCAGAAAGTGCCGGGGTCCACGAGATATTCGATGCGCTCCCATACCGTCATCTGACCTCTTTTGTGGATTTTTTCTTCCGGGATACCGAAGTTTTTTATGCGTTCAATCTCCGCGTCTATTTCTTGCATCACCTCTTCGGCCTGCCGGACGCTTTCCTGCATCCTTTCAACCTGGGCTGGTTTGACCGGTTTGCCGAAATTATCCATTTTTTCGAAATAGGGTCTCATAGAATTTTCCTTCCTCGCTTTATTGTCTTACCTGTTTGCCTTGCGTATTCCGAGCTGATCCAGTGCGACGATCCATTTACAGATGTTCCCGGAGCCTTCCACCATAAAATAAGGAGGAGCGTCGCGGAAGAACCTTGCCACCGGGTATTCCGTGGAATATCCGTAGGCGCCCATTATTCTCATGGCCGACTGGGCCGCCTTCATGGCGATTTCCCCAGCCAGGTATTTGGCCATCGCCACTTCCAGCGTGTTGCCCAGTTCACCCTGGTCTTTCTGCCATGCCGCCTTGTATACCATCAGGCGGGCGGCTTCTATCTCGCAGGCCAGTTGCGCAATCATATCCTGGTTCATCTGAAATTCACCGATGGATTTGCCGAACTGCATTCTTTCCTGGCAGTAGTCTGTAACAACATCCAGGCAGGCCTGGGCCAGCCCGACACCACCGGCGGCTGCCGACAGGCGTGATTGGTTGAGTGATCCGAACACAATTTTGGCCCCGTCGCCCGGCTTCCCGAGGATGTTTTCTTTAGGCACTTTTGTGTCTTCAAGATATATCTCACCGGTCGGTGTCGACCTTGTCCCTAATTTATCCAGGTTTGTGGTGGTCACCCCGTTGAAGTTTTTCGGTTCGACGACAAAAGCGGAAAGGCCTCTTCCCCTTGCCTGCTTGTCGGTGTATGCATAGTAGATTATCGCATCGGAGGCGGTCGTATTGGAAATCCAGGTTTTGGAGCCGTTCAGAAGCCAGTGGTCGCCTTTATCCTCTGCAGTGGATTTCATCCCCATAACGTCCGAGCCGGCGTTTGGTTCGGTGATCGCGAAAGCTCCGACGTACTCGGCGTTTACAAGCTTGGGAATATATTTTCGCCTGATTTCTTCACTGCCGTAACGGTATATCGTAAACGAGCAGCCCAACGACTGCATGTTGATCTGGACCCTTACGGAACTGGACGCCCTGGCGATTTCTTCGGTAAGAATCATCGCGGCAAGCCAGCCCATTTCATTTCCGCCGTATTCCTCCGGGATTACAGTTCCGAAAAAGCCCAGTTCTCCCATAGGTTTGATAACTTCTTCGTAAGGCATGTAGTGGTTTTCGTCCCATTCATCGGCATATGGGGCGATTTTTTCAGCCGCGAAATCCCTGGCCATGTTACGCAGCATTTCCA
Organism: Desulfatiglandaceae bacterium; assembly: GCA_046498185.1. Classification (GTDB taxonomy): domain Bacteria; phylum Desulfobacterota; class DSM-4660; order Desulfatiglandales; family Desulfatiglandaceae; genus CAYXDR01. The sequence goes on from JAWOBE010000205.1 coordinate 9,433, forward strand.
ATTCTTCCGACAGTTTAAAATCCATGATCACCTCTCTGTTTTTGTTTGTGAAGCCGGCGATGCGTTACGGGCTCTCCGAAACGCCGCCATTAATCCGGCTGTTTTTTAGGCGGAAATCTTTTTCCTCACCGCCTCGTACATTACCATAATCAATATAATGTTAGCGCAAACGAAGCGGATAGTAAATCATCCTTTCGGGATAATCACCGGGGTGAGCGAAAAATTCCGGTTCCCGGTCGTTATTTTTTTTCAGTTTCGAATGTTTTCAAGTATAATGCAGCCATGAACGAACATAAAGACACGATTTATCTTGTAGATGGAAGCTCCTATATTCATCGTGCATTCCATGCGATAAGAAACCTTTCCAATTCCAAGGGTTTCCCGACCAACGCCGTGCTCGGCTTCACAAAGATGCTTCTGAAACTGTTGACGGAAGTTTCTCCGGTTTATCTGGCGGTTGTCTTTGATGCCAAAGGAAAGACCTTCAGACACGAGCTTTATCCCACTTACAAGGCCAACAGGCCACCGATGCCGGGGGACCTGGCAGTGCAGATCCCTTACATCAAGGATATTTCCGCCGGGCTGGGGTTGAAGGTGCTTGAAAAGGAAGGTTTCGAGGCCGATGATATAATCGGAACCCTTGTCTGCCGGTGTGAAGAAAAAGGTTGCTCCGCGGTGATCGTTACCGGTGACAAGGACTTCAGGCAACTGGTGAGCCCGGCCACGTCGCTTTGGGACACGATGAAGGATTCGAAAACCGAGTATGCCGAGCTCAAAAATAAATACGGTTTCGAGCCGGAGCGATTTATTGATGTAATGGGGCTTTCCGGAGACACCTCGGACAATATTCCCGGGGTGCCCGGTGTGGGAGAAAAGACCGGAATAAAATTGATTCAAAACTTCGGATCTTTCGAAACGGTTTTTGAAAAGCTCGAAGAGGTTGACCGTCCGAAACTCAGAAGCAACCTGGAAACTTATCGCGGGCAGGCGGAATTGAGTAGAAAACTTGTCACCATAGACACCTCGGTCCCTTTGGAGATTTCTGTAGCAGACCTTCGTGTTGGGGATCCCGATGCAGGCACTCTGGCAGATCTGTTCAGGGATCTTGAATTCAGGGATCTCTGGAATCAGTTTTCGCTTCGCGGAAAGAGTGACGAAAGCCGCTATACGGTGTGCCTGTCCGGTGCCGATATCGAAGAGTTGAAGAAGCGTATCCGTGCTGGTCGAAAGGTGTCTGTAGATTTGGAAACGACCAGTGAAAATTCAATGGAGGCCGAGGTGGTGGGGCTTTCATTTTCATGGGCCGAGGGCGAAGCCTGTTATATCCCGGTCGGTCACCGTTATCCGGGGGCGCCCCGCCAGATGGAGTGGCCCGAGGTGAGGCGGATGCTTCACGACGTGCTTTCGGACGGGGAAATCGCCAAAGTGGGGCAGAACATAAAATACGATGCGGAAGTTCTGGCCAGGCATGGGGTCGATTTACGCGGTATTTACTTCGACACCATGGTGGCCTCCTACGTGTTGAACCCGGGCCTGGGCCGCCACAATCTCGATTATCTCGCCCAGCATTACCTGAACCACAAGATGATAAGCTTCAAGGAGGTGATGGGGCGAGGGGGCAGAAAAAGTTCGTTTGCAGAGGTGGATGTTGAGCATGCGGTGGAGTATTCATGTGAGGACGCCGATATCACTTTTCGCCTGCACCACCTTCTGGCGGGGAAATTGAGGGACGAACGGAACGAGAAGCTATTCGAAGAACTGGAGATGAAACTTATTCCGGTGCTCATGGATATGGAAATGACCGGGATAATTGTGGATGTGGAGTTTTTCAGGAAGATGTCCACTGATCTCGGTGTGCAGATGGAAAAGCTTGCATCCGAAATTTATCAGGAAGCCGGAATGAAGTTCAATTTGAATTCTCCTCAGCAACTGGGTAGAGTCTTATTCGAAAAGCTGGAGTTGCCGGTATATAAGAAGACGGCCAAGAGCGGCGGCTACTCTACCGATGTTCGTGTGTTGAAAAGGCTTGCCGCTCAGAAGCACAAAGTTCCTGCGCTTGTTTTGCGCTACAGAACTCTCGCCAAGCTGAAATCCACCTACCTGGATGCGCTGGTCAGAATGGTGTCCCCGGAAACCGGGCGGCTTCATACCTCCTTCAACCAGACCGTTACCGCCACCGGCCGCTTGAGCAGCAGCTCGCCCAATCTTCAAAACATTCCCGTGAGAGGTCAGGAGGGCAAAGAAATCAGGAGGGGGTTCGTGGCGGGCCAAGGCAGGGTCCTGGTTTCCGCGGATTACAGCCAGGTGGAATTAAGGGTCTTTGCGCATTATTCAGGCGATGAAGTTTTGATAGATGCATTTAAAAACGGGGAAGACGTTCATACGAGAACCGCGGCCGAGGTTATGGAAACCAAGCCGGAAAATGTCACTCCGGAAATGAGACGTATTGCAAAGGCGATAAATTTCGGGATCATCTACGGGATGGGAGCCAGGAAGCTCGCTGATGAACTGGGGATTGACCACGGAACCGCCAAGCGTTACATTGAAGCATATTATTCCAGATATACCGGGGTGGCAAGATTCCGGGAACAGATGATCGAGTCGGCCAGGGAACATGGTTATGTGACGACACTGTTCAACCGCAAAAGATATCTCCCGGACATTCATCACGGTAACCGTGTAATGCGCGGGGAAGCGGAACGAATGGCGGTTAACACCCCGATACAGGGAACCGCGGCGGATTTGATCAAGAAGGCGATGGTGGTTATACACGAATGGCTTCAAACGGAAAATCTGGAAACGAAGATGCTCCTGCAAGTTCACGACGAATTACTTTTCGAGGCCCCGGAAGAGGAGGTGGACAAGGTAATCCCGATGATAAAGAATGAGATGGAGTCGGTTCACAGTTTGCGTGTTCCCCTGGAGGTGGATATACATACCGGTAAAAACTGGGATGAGGCTCATTGAGCGGAAATGAACGCTACGTGTTGCCGATCCTCCGGTTTTTTTCCGGCAAGTCCCGGGGAGAGCTGTTTTGCAAGGGTTGCAGGGCGATTATAAATCCAATATTCGGAAAACATCCATGACTGCAGAATCGAATAGATACCGAGGGGATGAACGGCGGTTTTTTGTCGGCATAGACGCCGGATCGGTAAGTGTCAATTGCATCGTTGTCGATCGAAACGGCGATATTGTCTACGAAGCTCCCTATCGCCGGCATAAAGGGAAAATTGTGGAAACGGCCGCCGCACTTCTGCGCCTTGCGGAGCAGGAAGTAGGAGGGGAAAAGATCGGCGGGGTCGCCTTTACCGGGAACAACGGAAAAAACCTGGCAGGACGGCTGGGTTGCCTCTATGAATTTGAAACGATCACGCAGGTCGCGGGAAGTGTTCACCTCGTCCCGGGAGTCAGGTCCATAATAAGCATGGGCGGCCAGGATACGGCCTTGTTTCAGGTGGGCTATCCAGACGGAAATTCGGCCGGCGGGCTTCATGATTGGGAACTGGAACATTTCAACACGAATGGGCCGTGCGCGTCCGGTACCGGATCGTTCATAGATCAACAGGCTGAAAGGCTTGCCACTTCCCTCTATTCCGCTTCAACCGGGGCTTCCGAGAGTGACATCGATTCAATATTGAGCGAATTCATCGCCCTCGGGCTTAAAAGCGAAAGCCCTGCGCAGGTTGCCTGCCGGTGTACCGTGTTTACCAAGTCGGACATGATTCACCTGCAGAATAAAGGCGAGCGGCTCGAGGATATCATAAGCGGGCTTCATATCGGTAATGCACGAAATTACATCAGCACCATCGTGTGCGGGCGCATACCATCAGAGCCTGTCGTCTTTATCGGTGGGCTTTCGTTGAACGCGCTCCAGGTGAGAGCCTTCAAGGATTATTTTCCGGGCCTTGTTGTTCCGCCTCATGCTACATCGGCAGGGGCCCTGGGAGCCGCTCTGTTCAGCGCGGCCCATGGGGCTGCGAGTAAACCGGTGACCTCCGATATGATCGAATCGGCTGACGCCGAAGGGCTCGCCGGTATACCGACAGGACGGCCGTTGCGGCTGAAGCTTACTTCTTTCACCGGAGCCGGCGTTCCCGGGCCTGTTAAAAGTGGTGCCAAGGGGCCTTTTTATCTTGCGATCGATATCGGTTCGACGACTACCAAGCATGTTGTGATGGATGAAAGGCTCCGGATAGTCCACAAAAACTACGTTCATACGAAGGGTAAACCGATAGAGGTGACGCAGCAACTTTTACAGGGGATAATCGAGGATCTCGGCCCGGATATTGACATCAGGGGTGTCGCCACCACCGGGTCCGGAAGGTCGGTTGTCGGTGATTTTCTGAACGCCGACCTGATCGTTGACGAAATAACGGCCCACGCCAGGGGGGCGGTTGAAATCGACCCGGACATTGATACCATATTCGAGATCGGCGGGCAGGATTCGAAATATATCTCTTTAGTAAACGGTCGGCCCCTCGATTTCGACATGAACAAGGTTTGTGCCGCCGGCACCGGAAGTTTCCTCCACGAACTGGCCAACAAATACGGCATCAATATCGTGGAGGAATTCGAACGGATAGCCCTGTCTTCGGAACACCCGGTGAAACTTGCCGAAAGATGCACGGTTTTCATGGAATCGGATTTGGTCTCCTATCTCCAGCGAGGTGCGAACCGTGTCGATCTTTTTGCCGGCCTGTGTTATGCGGTTGTTCATAATTATCTCAACCGGGTGGTGGGAAAGCGGCACATAGGAAAACGGGTCATGTTTCTGGGCGGACCCTCCCTCAACAAGGCTGTGGTGGCTGCTTTCGAGCAAGTGCTTGGAAGGGGTCTGCTGGTGCCTGCGCACAGAGAGGTTATGGGTGCGTTCGGAGCTGCCCTGGGCGTCATGGAGCAGATGGTTGAGCAAGGCGGTAAAAGCCTTTTCAGGGGGCTTTCGCGCGCCGTCAGTGATCGTATGCAGTTTACAGAGAAGATCTGCACGGCGGATCCCAACTGCCATAACCGCTGTAAACTCAAAATTTATGATTTCGATGGCCGCAAAAGCATATGGGGCGGGGAGTGCGGCAGGTACGAACTGAGCCGGATCAGGGGTGTAAAAAAGGAGAATTATTTCGAAATCTACAACCAGCTGTGGTTGAAGCACATGGAAGGAGTTTTTGAAACACTCGGAGAAGAACCGGTGACATCCGTCGATGGAAGACCGACGGTCGGAATGCAGCGCGCCCTTTATGGCTACGAGACCAGTGTCTTGTGGGCCCATTTTTTCGACAGACTGGGTTTCAGGCTGGTATTGACCCCTCCCACCAATCCCCTCATTTCAAAAATCGGCATCGAGGCGGTTACCGCTGAAACATGCTACCCGGTGAAGGTTTCACTCGGGCACGTAAAGACACTGCTGGGGAAAACAGCATTACTGTTTCTCCCAAGCATCATTTCGGTTGAGGTTGCGAATCCGGGGGAGATCGGATTCTTCTGCCCGATGGTGCAGGGAAACTCCTATATTACCCGTGCTGCGCTGGACATCGACATGTCTTCGGTGCTGAATCCTGTCATTCACCTGAACCAGGATACCAGCCGGTTGGCCCAGGAGCTCTATGAGCAGATGGGTAAGCACATCGGGGCGGGGAAAAGCAGGATCGAATCGGCCCTGAATTATGCAAAGGCGCGTCAGGCGGGTTTCCACGATGACCTGATCAAAGCCGGCAGAAGATTTTTTGAAGAGCTGAACGCCGGCACCCCCGGAGTTATTGTTACTGGAAGGCCTTATAATCTTTACGATGAAAAATTGAATTTGAGACTCGGCCGGAGTCTTTCCAAGCTCGGGCTGAGCGCTATACCCATGGACTTTGTGGATTGCTCCGGTGTTGACATAAGTGATTTTCCATCCATGTACTGGGGGCTGGGGGCGCGCATCCTCCGTACTGCGAAAATGATAGGCGGGGCAAGCGGTCTATACGGCCTCCACCTGACTAATTTCGGCTGCGGCGCGGATTCATTTCTGGAGCATTTTTATAAATATTGCATGGGCGAAAAACCATATCTCATCCTGGAACTGGACGAGCACAGCGGCGTTGCGGGTGTTATGACACGGCTTGAAGCATTCAAGAACGTCGTTTACAACAGTGCGGGTGTGGTTCCGGGAAAGGAACAGGAGCCTCGGTTTGCAAACTGAAACCAGCAGAGTGAATTCCGATCATGATTTTTCGGCTGATTCATGCCTTCGAAGCAATGTGGTGGACTTCAGCTCTCTGAGCAAAAATGTCGGTCGCTTCGATTTCCGCCATAAAACCCTGTTGATACCCGAGATGAATAGAATCGGGTGCAATTTGCTCGCTGGAGTCTTTCGAAGTTTCGACATCGACGCGGTGGTGATGCCTACCTACCAGGGGCTGGAGATGGGGATGATGTATACGTCCGGAAAAGAGTGCTATCCCTGCCAGGTAACGTTGGGCGATGTGCTGTTTTTTTTGGAAAATGAGCGAGAGCGTCTGGGGTCGAATTTCGACGCGGGCAAATATGTCTATTTCATGCCTGAGGCCGAAGGACCGTGCCGTTTCGGGATGTACAACAAATTCCAGAAAATTATTCTGGATTCGATACCCGAATTTTCTTCGGTAAGGATAGGGGCGTTGAGCACCAAGGACGGCTATTCGCTCGAGGGACTCGTGGATTCCTCGAGCATCGGGGTGTTAAGGCGGGCAGCCTATCTTTCGGTGATCGTGGCGGATGTAATGGACAGGCTTCTCTGGCGGGTAAGACCTTATGAGCGGGAGGAGGGGGCGACGGACCGTCTCATCGCGAATGCCACGGAAACCATGGCAAATTCGTTCGAACGACATGGCGCCGGAGGAAAATTCTCTTCTATTCTCGACGATTTCGATGAAGTGCTGAGAAAAGGGGCTGCACTGGTGGATCCGGAGATCCCACGGAAACCGCGGATAGGGGTGGTTGGTGAAATATATCTGAGGACTCATGTACTTTCCAATCAGGATACTATCCGCAACCTGGAAAGATTTGGAGCTGAAGCGGTGAACGCCTCGATCGCCGAATGGGTTAACTTCACAACCTACGAGAGAATCCTCGAGCTCGAGAACAGGCTTGCGACCAGCCTTAAAACAAGAAAAACAGCCAAATTGTTAAGTGATGTCAAGGAATTGATGAACTATAAAATCGAACTTTTTTACCAGCAGCGGGTGCAATCCGGGGTATACAAGCGCGCGCATAGAATAATAGACATCGCTGATGACCATCGAGTTGGCAATCTGGATCGAATCGTTAAAAAGCATGATCTTTATGATTTCCGAATAGGAACCGAGGCGAGCTTGAGCATAGCGGCTGCAATGTCCTATGTAGACGAAGGGTACAACGGGGTGGTGAATATCTATCCCTTTACATGCATGCCGGGGGCTATCACCTCATCGATAGTTAAACCGCTTATGCAGCGGCTCGGGGTTCCGTACCTGGACGCCCCTTACGATTCGAGCTTCCAACCCGGCCGCGATGGAGCCTTACGAACGTTCATGTTCCAGGCCCAGCGGCATTTTAACAGATCCCGGAAAGCCGAGGACCGGCGGATCGACTCAGATGCGTGAAAGTCTACTGTTTTATTCCGGGGGATCTATTTTGCGAAGAATGCGAGAATTATTATGGCTATAAAGATGCTTATCAATGCTATGGAAATGGAAGAATACCGGGTGGCTATAATCGGAGACGGGACTTTGCACGGGTTTTACATCGAAACCACCGCCGCCGAACAGATCACCGGAAATATATACAAGGGAGTCATCGAAAGGATCGAACCCAGCCTGCAGGCGTGTTTTGTAAATTACGGGGCGGAGAAAAGCGGGTTTCTGTCAATTTCCGACGTTCATCCTGAATATTACCTCGAAGGTTTCACTGTCAAAGAGGATCAGGGGCCTCCTCCGATAAACAAGGTTTTGAAAAAGGGCCAGGAAATTCTTGTCCAGGTCACCAAGGAGATGCCGGGTTCAAAAGGAGCGCAATTGACCACGTACCTATCTCTTGCGAGCCGTTACGTGGTGCTCACCCCGGGTCGTCCGGGAGGCGGCATATCCAAAAAGATCGAAGATGAAGGGGAACGGTCCCGGCTGAAGGAGATAATGTCGCAGTTCACACTGCCGGAAGGGGTCGGCTACATTGTAAGGACCGCTGCTGCAAAACAGAACAAACGGGAATTGTCACGCGATCTGAACCGACTGCTGCGCATTTGGAAGGGAATTAAGAAAAATGTCAAAAAGGACCCGACGTTTTCCCTCGTGCACAAGGAGCAGGATTTGTGTCTGCGGACTCTCAGGGACTACCTTACCCGTGAGATAAAAGAGATTCTCATCGACGATAAAGAAACTTTCACGAAAATCAAGGAGCACATCAAGGTCATTTCTCCATGGCACCAACGGAGGGTGAAACTATATAAGGATAAGCGCCCGATTTTCGATCATTACGGGATAGAGGAACAGATAGAGACCATTTACTGTAACCGCGTCGAGTTGAAATCAGGCGGGTCCATAGTGATCGATCCGACCGAGGCCCTGATAGCGATTGATGTTAATTCAGGGCGGGGGAGGAGTGGCAAGGATATTGAAGCCACCGCCTTCAACACCAACAAGGAAGCGGCGGTTGAAATCGCCAGGCAGTTGCGGTTGAGAGACTTTGGAGGTCTGGTGGTTATCGATTTCATTGATATGAAGGAACGCTCACACAATCGAGAAATCGAGAAACTGCTCCGTGAGTCGACAAAGGAGGACCGCGCCAAGATCGATATGTCCGGGATATCCAAGTTCGGGCTCCTTGAGCTTTCCAGACAGCGGCTGAGACCATCAATCGAGTCGATAAGCTACCAGGTATGCCCGAATTGCCAGGGCCGCGGCTTGGTGCCTTCGGTCGAGTCTGCTTCCCTCTCGCTGTTGAGGCGGATTTCGGGAGGCGCCTCCCGGGCCGGTGTGGTGCGGCTCAATGGGTCGCTTCCGATGGGTGTTGCGACTTATCTGCAAAACAGGAAACGAAAGGAACTTGCACTTCTGGAATCGCGATACAACGTGGAGATTTTGCTCCAGGCCGATCCTTCGCTTGCCCCCGGGGAGGGAAAAATCGAACTCGTTCATGATGATACTGCATCAAAGGACGTATCCGATTCATCAAAATCCGTGAATTAAAGCATTCGGGGATGTAGGGGAGGGTTTCAGGCTTCGTCAAAGCTACGCCCGACAGGTCATCCCCTCCCTTCTATCGGCGTCGGTATCGGCGTCGGTATCGTCTGTTTTAAAATAGTGTTTTTAAGTCCGAACACCTAACCGCTAATGGCTAATGGCTAATAGCTAATAGCTTGATCTTGCTTGTAGTTCGGGTTTCCCTACCCGACATGTTATCGTTGTCAGCGAAGCGGTTGTCGTTGTCGTAATCGGCTTTTTGGAGTGTCGAAACGCAGTTTTGACCTGGCC
>JAWOBE010000072.1:0-7542 GCA_046498185.1 Desulfatiglandaceae bacterium
TCAATTGGGTTGGCTGCCTATGGAGGAAGCTGTGAAGTCTGAAGAGCACTACAGACGCCTTTTTGAGACCGCGAACGACGGGATCGTACTTCTAGAAAAAGGCGAAGGCAAGATCACCCATGCCAATCCGGCAACCGAGAAGATGCTGGGATATACCGGGGATGATAGCATCGGGAAAAAGCTTCAGGACATTGGTATTTCGCTCGATCTGGATGATTTCCAGACGACAATGGAAAATTTGGAAAAGAACGGGATTATTAAATACGATGATGTTCCGGCAAAAACCAAGGCCGGACAGCACATCGATACGGACATCTATCTCGTCGACAGGGCAAGGTTGGTGCAATGTAATATTCGCGACATTGCCAATCGTAAACTGGTTGAGAAAAAACTACGGGAAAGCGAAGAAAAGTATCGTTTGGTGGTGGATAACATTGCGGATGTGATAACCGTCATGGACTTGAATTTAAATCTCACCTACGTCAGCCCTTCCATCATTCGCCTCCGGGGATACACGGCTGAAGAGGCTATGGGACAGACCATGGAACAGATCATGACGCCCGAATCCCTGCAGATCATTACCAGGGTCCTTGAAGAAGAGATGCGACTGGAGGCCAGAGGTACGGCAGACCCCGACAGAACACGCATCCTGGAATTGGAGGAATACAGGAAAGACGGTTCCATCGTCTGGCTTGAGAACCATATGTCAGCCTTGCGGGACAATGAGAAAAAGCTCATCGGCTTCATTGCATTGAGCCGCGACATCACCGAGCGCAAGCTGGCCGAGGAGGAGCTGGACAATGAAGCCGCCCATCGTTCCATTCTCATGGAGCAATCAAGAGATGGGATCGTCATCCTTGACCAGGACGGAAACGTATACGAATCCAACAAGAAATTTGCAGAGATGCTCGACTACCCCCTTGAGTCGATGTGCAAGCTCAACGTGACTGATTGGGAATTCCTTTACCCACCCGAGCGCTTGGTTGAAATGATAAAAAGTGTTGATGAGAAGGGAGCTCAATTTGAAACGAAGCACCGCCGCAGGGATGGCAGCATATACGACGTTGAGATAAGTACCAATGCAGCTTGGTTTGCCGGGCAGAAGCTGATTTTTTGCGTTTGCCGCGACATCACCGAGCGCAAGCGGGCCGAGGAGGAGCGAGAAAAGCTTCAATCCCAGCTGCTTCAAGCCCAGAAGATGGAGTCCATAGGACGTCTGGCCGGAGGCGTGGCCCATGATTTCAACAACATGTTGAGTGTTATTATCGGGTATGCGGAATTGGATATTGACAAAACAGATTCTGAAGACGAGCTGCATGCTGATCTGCAAGAAATCCTCGGGGCGGCCAGGCGTTCCACCGACATAACACGGCAGCTTCTGACCTTCGCCCGGCAGCAGACAATAGATCCTAAAGTGCTCAACCTGAATGAAGCTGTGGAGAGCATGCTCAAGATGCTCCGCCGCCTTATCGGCGAAGATATCGATCTTTCCTGGGAGCCGGGACCAGAGCTGTGGCCGGTAAAAATTGATCCAACTCAGTTGGACCAGATACTTGCAAATTTATGCGTAAACGCTCGGGATGCAATCGCTGATGTGGGAAAGCTCACTATCGAAACCGATACGATCCGTTTTTACGAGGAATATTGCGCGGACCATGCCGGATTTCTCCCCGGCGAATATGTGCTGCTGACGGTAAGCGACGACGGATGTGGCATGGACAGGGAAACGCTGGATAAGATTTTCGAACCCTTTTTCACAACCAAAGACATTGGGAAAGGCACAGGGCTCGGCCTTGCCGTGATCTACGGTATTGTCAAACAAAACGAAGGCTTCATTAATGTTTACAGCGAACCCGGAAAAGGAACAACCTTCAGGCTCTATTTCCCACGTCATGCTGAATCAACTGAGCAGACTGAAAAGTATGTGGCTGAAGAAATCCCGGTCGGATCGGGTGAAACCGTGCTGATTGTGGAAGACGAGGCCTCCATTTTGAAGCTGACCAAAAGAATTCTCGAGCGCTTCGGCTACACCGTCTTGGAAGCATCCGGTCCCGAAGAGGCCATGGTTATTGCAAAAGAGCACTCAGGAGGTGTTCATCTTTTGATCACCGACGTTGTCATGCCGGGGATGAACGGTCGGGAGCTGGCCGATAAACTGCAGACCGATTATCCGAAATTGAAGGTTCTTTTCATGTCGGGCTATACCGCAGACGTGATCGCCCGTCACGGGATACTGAACCCTGGTGTCAAATTCGTCCAGAAGCCCTTTTCGATAGAAGATTTGGCTAACAAAATCCGGCAGGCGCTTGAAAGTTGAAAGTTTTTACTTCCAGGTAAAACAGAGATCCGGCATTCATTGCGGCGTTTTACCGCAACTGTAATTTATTTTCCTTGAATCTTGTGTTATTATCAAACCCACTATCAAAACTTCTGGTGGTCTATGGGGTCATGCTGTCCATTTGGGGTTGAAACCGGGGTTTTGGAAGTTGCCATGATTCATCAAGGATTCATCAAGTAATATGCTATTCAAGTTCATCCAGAATGTAAAAACAAACTGTATAATAATCGCTTTTGAAAAACCTGTGCTGATGATATATCAAATAATATAAATATTTAATCAAATATATTCAATAGAATATTTTCAGATTATCAGATTAATTATTTGGATGTTTGATTGCAAAGTTGATATGTATTTACCTGTAGGTTTTTCCAATGGATAAGAATAAATCACGCATAATAATTGAACAGGCATTGGATGCGTCAGGCTATGAAAAGAGAAGCCTAACTGATGTTATAAAAATATTTTATAATCTATTAGAATCGATTCGTACCCCTTTAATTGTGCTTGATGCTGGTTTTAAAGTTATAAAGGCCAATACTCCCTTCTATCAGATTTTCAAAGTTGAGCCGGACAACACAGAGGGTATGTTAATATACGATCTTGGTAACCGGCAATGGGACATCCCAAGGCTTAGAGAATTACTCGAAGATATCCTTCCGAATAACTCTAAATTCAATGATTTCGAAGTAGAGCATAACTTTGAAACTATAGGCCGAAAAATAATGCATTTGAATGCAAGACGAATCTACGGAGAGTCGAAGCAAACACAGATGGTCCTCCTGTCCATTGAAGATGTGACTGACCGAGAATATTACAAAAGACACCTTGAGGAGATTGTTGAAAAGCGAACGGCAGAAATCAGCGTTGCCATGGAAGAGGCCGAAAAACGCAAACAAACTGCTGAAACCGCGCTTCTTGAAATAAAGAAGTTAAGAGACCAACTGGCAGCCGAAAGAGCCTATCTGCAGGAAGAAATCAAACTCGTATACAACCATGAGGACATTATCGGCCAGAGTGATGGGCTCAATTATGTGCTCTACAAGGTCGAACAAGTTGCTCCCAGCGACACAATCGTCCTGGTTCTCGGCGAGACCGGAACAGGTAAGGAATTGGTCGCCCGGGCGATTCACGGGCTGAGCTTGCGTAAAGAAAGGGCACTTGTGAAAGTCAATTGCGCTACACTTCCTCCAAACCTCATCGAGAGTGAACTTTTCGGGCATGAAAAAGGGGCTTTTACCGGGGCCGACTCAAGACGTGTGGGGCGATTTGAAATCGCCAACGGCGCCACCCTTTTTCTTGATGAGATTGGTGAGTTACCGATGGAGTTGCAGCCCAAATTGCTCAGGGTGATCCAGGATGGCGAGTTGGAGAGGCTGGGCAGTTCCCAGACGATAAAAGTAGATGTGCGGATTATCGCGGCCACAAATCGCAATCTGGAAGAGGAAGTCCGCAGAGGCCGATTTCGTGACGATCTCTGGTATCGCCTGGATGTTTTTCCTATTACCATGCCACCGCTTCGGGATCGATTGGATGACATCCCAATGCTTGTGGAATTTTTTGTTAAAAAGATTTCCAAGCGGATGGGCAAGTCCATTGAGGTTATTCCCACAGGCGTCATGGATGCCTTGCAGAACTATCAATGGCCCGGCAACGTCCGGGAACTGGAAAATGTCCTTGAACGAGCGGTGATCAACTCCTCAGGGCCCAAGTTGCGTCTTGTGGATGAACTCAAGACCCGGCAAAAGGATTTACCCAGTGCACCAAAGACCCTGGAAGCAGTTGATCGTGAACACATTGTGCAAACCCTTGAGCAAACCCGGTGGAAGATCAGCGGGAAAAACGGGGCCGCCGAGATCCTCGGCCTCAACCGCAGCACATTGCGCGCCCGGATGCGAAAGCTGGGTATCGTCAAGCCATAAATTGTTGAAACTGAAACGTAGAACCAAGTCCTGCGCCGACTTCCAAAAATGCAAAGCCAAGCATGCCAGGGCTCGCAGTGGGTCTCAGATAGATTAGCCCTCCCTTGAGGTGAAAGGGGGTTCGAATGCGGAGGTGGACCTGGATCTGACGATTACCCTGCATTACTGAACACTTATTATATTATGAGCTGTATAAACAGGAGACAAAAGCTATAAGTATAAGAGATATATCATTTATCGAGGCTGGCGCACCAAGCCTTCATATTTTCAGTAAATTTCCCATACCACGACTTGATTCTGCTCTTCTCTCTACGGTCCTAGAGAACGAGGATACAAAGTAAAGACATTTATTGAGGACCTTGCTGCGCCTGAGGGCACTGCATATACTGGTTATTATGGGCGGCGCGCATCCCGCCTTTCTCCACGATGAGACGCTGAAATATGCCGATTTTGTCGTACGAGGGGAGGGAGAGCATTCCCTTGTGGAACTGCTTGAGCACATGGACAAGGGAGTCCCGGCCCTAAGGGACATCAAGGGCCTTGCCGAGCTAATCAGACGGTGTGCTATATGTAGATAAAGGAGACCCCAATTGAAAACCATCGTGACAATGACCATGAATCCGACGATCGACAAAAGTTCAAGTGTTGCGCATGTCGTGGCCGAGCGAAAGCTGTACTGCAAACCCCCTCGTTTTGACCCTGGAGGAGGCGGGGTGAATGTCTGCCGGGCCATAAAGAAACTGGGGGGCGAATCCAAGCTCCTTTATCCAGCAGGGGGCCTGACAGGAAAGAGGCTTCAGGAACTCCTGGATCAGGAAGGCCTGGACCATCGGCCGTTTCCCATTGAGGGATTGATCCGGGAGAGCCTGGTCATTTTGGAGGAATCCACCGGCCGGCAGTATCGTTTTGGAATGCCGGGACCGGAGTTTCAAAAATACGAATGGGAACAATCGCTGAATGCCTTGTCGGCCGTGAAACCGACGCCCGATTATCTGGTAGCCAGCGGAAGCCTTCCTCCGGGCGTGCCCACTGACTTTTATGCACGGGTGGCGCGCGGCGGAAAGGAACGGGGAGCAAAAGTCATCATCGACGTTTCGGGTGAGGCCATGAAGGCGGCGCTTAAAGAGGGCGTGTATCTGATCAAACCCAATATCCGTGAATTCAGGGAGTTGGTTGAGAAGGAGATCAAAGAAGAGTCCCAGATCAAGGCGGAAGCCCAAAAGATGGTCAGGAGCGGCCGGTGTGAGGTCCTGGTCATTTCCCTCGGTGCGGCAGGCGCCTTGATGGTTTCTGAGGAGATCACCGAGCACCTCCTGCCGCCGACCGTCCCGATTGTCAGCAAGGTCGGGGCCGGGGACAGCATGGTGGCCGGTATCGCCTTGAGCCTTGCCCGGGGCAGGCCGCTCAAGGAATCCGTCCTGTTCGGCGTGGCAGCCGGCGCGGCAGCCGTCATGACGCCGGGCACGGAATTGTGCCGGAGAGAGGATGCAGAGAGGTTGTTTGAAAGTATGGTTTCAGGGTCCGAATAAATCCATTTTTTCGGAATGAGAGGGTAGAGATGAAGAAGATCCAATTCATAGAAATATTGGACCTGGTATTTGTTCCGGGTGCGGTGACCGTGTCATGAGATTACCAACTCATAAAACCAAGATTGTTTGCACCATAGGCCCGGCCTCCCGCTCGGAAGCTGTTCTGGAGCGGTTAATGATACAGGGAATGAATGTGGCGCGGCTCAACTTTGCCCATGGGACCCTGCAGGGCCACAGGGAGGACATCCGCCGCATACGCGCTGTCGCTGCAAAACTCCAGCTCCATTGCATGATCATGGCGGATCTTCCCGGTCCCAAGATACGAATAGGGCAACTCTCGGATGAGCCGCTCCTGCTGGAAAAAGGCAATGAGGTCATATTGACCGTCAAAGACCTTGTGGGCACAGCCAATCGGATACCTGTTGAGTACAAGAGATTGCCTGAGAGTGTGAGCCCTGGAAGCCTGATTTTTCTCAATGACGGTTTCATACAGCTTCAGGTGGAGAAGGTGTCCGAGGAGGAGGTCTTCTGCCGAACGGTTATCGGTGGTCCACTTCTTTCCTACAAAGGATTAAATCTTCCGGGGGTAAAGATTTTTGCCGATGCGGTGTCGGGAAAGGACCTCGAGTTTGTCGTTTTTGCCCTGCAGGAGGGTGTGGATGCCTTTGGTGTTTCATTTGCGGAGACAGCGGATGACATACGCAAGGTGAAGGGCTTTGTACAAAAAAGAGGGCATTCCGCGTATGTGGTTGCCAAAATCGAGCGGGCAGAGGCCGTTGACAATTTCGATGCGATTCTTTCCGCGGCAGACGCCGTCATGATCGCCCGGGGCGACCTGGGGGTTCAACTCCCTTTGCAGGATGTGCCGGCAGTTCAGAAAAAACTGATCCACAAGGCGAATCTTTTGGGCCGACCTGTGATAACGGCGACCCAGATGCTGTTATCCATGACGGAGAATATCCGGCCGACCCGCGCCGAGGTGTCGGATGTGGCCAATGCTGTTCTGGATGGAACGGACGCGGTGATGTTGTCCGAAGAGACGGCCATCGGAAGGTATCCTGTGGAAGCGGTTGAAATGATAACTAAAATAGCAACATCCGCCGAACTGGAACGGAAAGCTGTCAGTGCTTTGGCTGATTTGCCCGCATACTTCAGGACGGGTGCGGGTTCCGGCAACACCACCGTTGAGAATATTGTTTCCCTGAATGCCGTTGAATCTGCGGATGCCTTGAATGTGCGCTATATAGTGACCAACACGCAAGGTAAGGGCGCCCCGTGCCTTATCTCCAGGTTCAAGCCGGACTGCTGGATACTTTCCTGCGGCGGCGATGTAAAAACGAATAATTTCCTGGCACTGTCTTACGGGGTTTATCCTGTTTGCCTTGATTATGAAACAAATGCCTTTGCCGAAATGGCTATGCGCTTTCTGACCAAGGCCGGGATGGTTGAAAAAGACGAGAGAATGATTTTGATCGAGGATGAACCAACCAAGGACATGCATGGAACCGACTCGCTTAAAATAATCAGTGCGTGATTATTAGGGGCTGATAGAGGGAAGAATATGACATCTGAAAACAGGCATGAACTCAAAGTGCTGGTGCTGGATGCCGTGATGGAACGTGCCATTCACCTGTTCGGTCCGAGGTATGAAAAAGGCCCCCGGGTGCTGGCAGTAGGACCGGCCGTACGCGATTCGGATTTCGGCGCCGTCGGTTCCGCTCCGTTGAATAAGGTTTTGTGTAATTTATTGGGA
>JAWOBE010000073.1:0-4481 GCA_046498185.1 Desulfatiglandaceae bacterium
CAGACCTTTCAGATATCGTTAAAGTGACGGCTGCGATGCTGGTAAAAGATGACAAGATAATCATTGCCAGGAGAGGACCTGGTGATAAACTGGCGGACAAATGGGAATTTCCAGGGGGCAAAATCGAAATCGATGAAACTCCGGAGCAATGTTTAAAACGGGAAATGAAAGAAGAATTTGATATTGATGTATCCGTTGGGGAATATCTTGGATCGAGTATTTATCACTATGATCATATGTCCATCGAGCTTTTGGCCTATCGCACGTATTGGGAAGGTGGCAAAATCGATCTTAAAGACCACGATGCTTTTAAGTGGATATCGCTGGAACAGCTTGCTGAGTTTGATTTTGCCCCGGCAGACCAGGTCTTTGTCGAGAAACTCAAAAATGGAGAAATTGCCATTCAGCCGCAGCCTTAAGCATGCAGATATTATGAAGAAACTTATAAACTAATGAGCGTCCCAAAGACCAGTTGAAACAAAACGTTTAAAAGAGAAGGTTCGAAGAAATATCGAAAGATTTCCGGAAGATTTCCTGTTCAGGCTGACCAAAGCGAAAAAACAGGAACTGGTAACAAATTGTGACCGGTTGGACAGACTGAAACCTGAGTTGAGTGATGAAGAATTTGAGAACTTGAAAGCACAATTTGTGATTTCAAGTTGAAGAGGTATACGAAGGGCAAGACCATGACATCATTTGTTCAGCCGGAGCCCGCCCCGTTCAATTTGCGATAGCAACAGCGCAGCGTATTTAACTGGGGTCGGCTAAACAAATAAACGTCTGTGACTGTCTGTGTGTGTCTGTGGCTAATTAAAAAATCTGTGGTTATCTGCGTTAATCTGTGTCCATTCGCGGTGCCAAAGGCTCATTTTAGATTATTATGCCTAAAACAGAAAAAAACCGTCGTTGGGAAATTTTTCGTGCGTTACTTCCCTTTTATGGGAAGATCGTTACGCCTGATTTTCTGCGAAAGACGTCTGGTTTTGTTTTGGGTATCATATCTGATCAATTTGAGGTTGTTGTGCACTCCAAAGCAAAACAGGCAAGTGTGAATAAATTCCCGATACTGGATATGAATGGGGTACCAATTAATCTTCCTGATGATGAAAATTATTACCCGCATCCAGAAGCTTTGGAATGGCATAAAAAAGAAGTTTTTAATGAAGCTCCCCGCAGCAAGCTGCGGGGTATCAAAGCGGAATTGCGCCGTAGCTATTCCAACGTGAAATGATATAGCGAAATTAACCCGCCTTCGCTCTGATGAGCTTCGGCGCGGTTCACCTTGCCTTTCATCCCTGCAGCAAGCTGCAGGGTATTACGGCGAAGGCGAATAAATTTTCGTTATAAATTCTTAGAGCTATCATTTTGATGTTGAAAACATGGCGTTAAGAAAAAATAAAGGCTGTTTTTTGACCGTATTTAACGTAAACACAATCACATGGCTTGGCCAGACCCGGATTTTCAATCATGATTAAAAACAATACGAATGCTCCGGTAGCAGCGCCCTTTTACAAAAACCTTTTGTCCGAAATTAAAAGTCGTATCCGGAAGGCCCAAAACCGCTTGGCGACTGTCGCCAACACTGAACTTCTCGCCCTTTATTGGGATATTGGTGGATTGCTGGTCGATCGTCAAAAAATGGAGGGATGGGGAGCGGGCGTCTTGAGGCGTTTGGCAACCGATCTAAAGAACGAACTGTCCGATCAGCAAGGGTATTCCGAGCGCAACCTAAAATTGATGACACAGTTTTATCGGGAATATCCCGGGCTGTTTGCAATTGGGCAACAGGCTGTTGCCCAATTGCCCGATTCAACGGCAGACAGCAGATCGAGAGCGGGACAAGATGCCTTAAAAGGGCAACAGCCTGTTGCCGATATTTACGCATTGGCTCGCACACTGTCTTGGACCGTCAATATTTTGCTCATACAGAAAGTCAAGGATCTGGAAATCCGGAAATGGTATATGCGTGCCTGCATCGAGCAGGGCTGGGGGCGTGACATCCTTGCCGTAATGATCAAATCAAATGCCTATAAACGCCAAGGCGCAGCGGTGACCAATTTCGATATGCGATTGCCGGAACCGCATGCGAAACTCGCCAGAGACACCTTGAAAGACCCCTATATTTTTGATTTCCTATCCTTGGATAAACCGTTCCGCGAGCGGGAGCTGGAAGCGGGGCTGGTTAAGCACCTTGAACGGTTCCTGCTGGAACTCGGCGCAGGTTTTGCCTTTGTCGAGCGGCAGTTGCATCTCGATGTCGCAGAAGAGGATTTTTACATCGATCTGCTGTTTTACCACCTCAAGCTCAGGTCGTTTGTCGTGGTCGATCTGAAAATCGGGCCCTTCAAGCCGGAATACGCCGGCAAGATCAATTTTTATTGCAACGTGGTGGACGATAAGTATCGGCATACAACCGACAACCCCACCATTGGCCTGATTCTCTGCCAGGACAAAAAGCGGGTGCTGGCGGAGTATGCGTTGCGCGGCCTGGACAAACCCATCGGCATCTCCGAATACGAGCTGACCCGGGCCTTGCCGGACAACTTGAAATCCGCCCTGCCGACCATCGAGGAAATCGAGGCAGAGCTGACCGCTGGTCTTCAAGATGAGAATGAGGGGGATGATAAGGATTGAATCAACATCGTCAATGACGTTATAGACAAACGGTTAAGGCCGGAACTTATAATTTGAGGGGCGTTAAGGAGGTCATATGAACAGATGAAAAATAGGCAAAAGTGGCCAACAACACCTTGATATCGTATAATAACTCAACGAATCAATGATTAAGGTTTGAGCCCAATCATTAGAACTTGGAATAGAAACTGCGAATGGACACGAATTACCACGAATGGAGTTTTGAAAAGTTGGTTGGTTTCATCCGGCATGTGCATGACGAACTGGCGGCACAGGCCGGACGGGCGGTGAATCTCAGCCTGACCTTGCGTAACTGGCTAATTGGATGCTATATTGCCGAATATGAGCTGTTCGGGTCGGACCGTGCGAGCTATGGGGATAGCCTACTCACCGAACTTGCGAAACGCTTAACGGATCTCAAGGTTAGCAACTGCAACCGTCGCCAGCTCTATCGCTATCTCCGCTTTTATCGCCTTTACCCTGAAATTGTGGGGACAATGTCCGCACAATTGAAAAACCTATTACCTTCCGGAGGGCAAGCGATTGAGAAAGTGGGGACAGCGTCCCCACAATTGCGAATCCCCCCGGAAAAACTCATCCACCGGCTTTCATACAGCCACCTGGAATTGATCGTTGATCTCGATGACGACCTGAAGCGCACGTTCTACGAAATCGAGTGCATCCTGGGAAACTGGTCAGTCCGGGAGCTGAAACGACAGATCAATAGTCTTTACTACGAGCGCTCCGGGCTGTCGAAAGACAAGACTAAACTGGCGGCGCTGGCACAAGAAGGTTCGGAAACTGTTGAACCAAAACTGGCTATACGAGATCCTTATATCTTCGAATTCCTCGGACTGAAGCCCAAGGAAGTCATGAGCGAATCGCATCTGGAAGATCAGCTCCTGAACAAACTGCAGGAATTTCTACTGGAACTTGGATACGGGTTCTGCTTTGAGGCGCGCCAGAAACGCATGCTTATCGGGGATACCCACAAATTCGTAGACCTTGTTTTCTATAACCGCATTCTCAAGTGCCACGTACTGGTAGAACTGAAACTCGAGCAATTCAGCCATGAAAGCATCGGCCAGCTCAACACCTATGTAAGCTGGTACAAAAAGAACATGATGACCGAGGGAGACAACCCGCCGGTAGGCATTCTGCTCTGCACACAAAGAGATCATGCACTTGTTGAATATGCTCTGGCTGGCATGGACAACGGGCTTTTCGTTTCCAAATACCAGCTTGAACTGCCAAAGAAAGAGGAAATGCAGAGGTTTATTGAAGAAAAATATCGAGAGACTTTGGATGAGCACAAAAGAAAAAGCTAAAGATTTGCCCCTCTATGCTCGAGGGAGCCAGGGAGCCCCGCTTTACGGGACAGGCAAGGGGGTGAATATAGAGCTTGGACACGGATGAACGCTGATATTAGGGATTAAGAAACAAAATGAAAACATTGGTACCGATCGAACTTATTGCAAGCAAAATTCACCCTATGGCTGAATAAACAACACATCAGATTATGTTAAACAACTTAAAAAAAAGATTTGCGCTAATTGGAGTAATCATCATGAGATCTAACCCTTGGCGACATTCCATTAAACGACTTTTTAGTTGTGTTGTTTACCTTTCAGGAAAGGCGATGACACCACATTTCCCGCGTTATCAAGACCTTGCGGTAGATAAAACTACAACTGCGGCCTTGACTGCCTTGGACCTGCGGTATCCTCGTCTTTTGCAACCTTAGGGTTTACCTGATACGGGGTATTAAAGTGATGCTGGACAGGGATCTTGCCGAGCTTTATGGTGTTGAAACAAAGCGTTTAAAGGAGCAGGTTCGAAGAAATATT
>JAWOBE010000107.1:0-15912 GCA_046498185.1 Desulfatiglandaceae bacterium
GGGAGCCGGATAACTTTCATGGGGGGACCCGGCGCCGGCCAGCACACGAAAATGTGCAACCAGATACTTGTCTCGGGAACGATGATAAGCGTCTGTGAATCGCTGCTTTACGCCGCACGGGTCGGGCTGGACCGGCAGGCGGTGATAGATGTGACAGGAAAAGGTGCTGCCGGTTCCTGGTCGATAAACAACCTTGGCCCCCGGATCGTCAAGGGGGATTTTTCGTCCGGTTTTTTTGTAGAGCATTTCATAAAAGATATGGGAATCGCACTCGAAGAGGCGGAAGCCATGGGATTATCGCTGCCGGGGCTGGCATTGGTAAAACAGCTGTATGTCGCAGTTAAGGCACAGGGCCACGGCCGCTCCGCCACGCAGTCGCTCTACCTGGCGCTGAAGGGGCTGAGCGAGAAAAGGAGTCTGGAAAAATAACATGACAAAAAAGGTAAAAGCGGTCGGTTTCGACCTTTTCAACACCCTCATTACCCTTGATTCCACAGCGTTGGGGGAAGCCGAAAACCGTTTGATGGCGAGTCTTCATTCAGGCGGACTGACCTTGGAGGAAGATTTGTTCCTGGATTCACACAGGAAGTGGGCCCGCCGCTTTCTTGACGATACCAGAAAAGACGGCAGGGAAACCCACAATAGATTCTGGATCGGTGCCGCATTGGCGGATGCAGGCCATGAGATAGATCCGGAAGGCCCTCTCATCGCAGCCGCCGTGGAGGCATATTTTTCCTCGTTTATCGAGAGATGCCGGCTGATTCCGGGCACAATCGATATGCTTCTTGGGCTTTCCGCAAAGTATCGTGTGGGGCTTCTTTCAAATTTCACCCATGGCCCGGCCGCCAGAGAAATACTGAATATTACGGGGCTCGCGGCGTGTTTCGATACCGTTATTATTTCAGGGGAGATCGGTTACCGAAAGCCCCACCGCATGGTGTTTGATCGTCTCGTCAAAGAGCTGGGCGTCTCCAGTAATGAAATGATGTACGTCGGGGACGATCCTGAGCCGGATATAACAGGGGCCTGCGGGGCCGGGATCAGGCCTGTATGGACCACCTATGTCATTGACCGTGGCATGCCCTATGCTC
Organism: Desulfatiglandaceae bacterium; assembly: GCA_046498185.1. Lineage (GTDB taxonomy): Bacteria > Desulfobacterota > DSM-4660 > Desulfatiglandales > Desulfatiglandaceae > CAYXDR01. The sequence goes on from JAWOBE010000107.1 coordinate 1,092, forward strand.
CGGGCTATATGTCCAGGGAGGCCGGTGATGACTTTAAGGTCCCCAGAATTTCAAACTGGGACGACTTGAAAGACCTGCTCTATAGCCTGGAAAGGCATTAACATGCTCGGCGGGGGTGGAAGACCGGCAGCCTGTACCCGTTTCGATCCTCCCATGAAAGCTCCACCGGCATGCCGATTTCGACCTCTTCGGGCGGGCATCCGCGGATGTTGGAAAGCATTCTTGGACCTTCCTCAATATCCACGAGAGCGACCACATAAGGCAGATCCTCCTTGAACCCGGGATCAAAGGCTACATGGTAGACCACGAAGCTGTAGATTTTCCCGTGGCCCGTGGACGGTTCCCAGACCGATTCGGTTGCGTGGCATTCAGGGCAAAGGTAAGAAGCCGGCCATCGGATATGCCCGCAGGACGAACATCGCTGGAAACGGAGGATGCCCTCCGAGCAGCCTTTCCAGAACGGGGCGGTGTCTGCATCAGGCCGGGGCAGGGGCTTTGTATTCGCCATTATTTTTCCTCCTTTTCAATCTCTTCCCAGCACTATGCAGGTGTGGGTCTGAAGGATTGCACCGTTGTCGCTGCAAACGATGATTTTCGGCTTTTTAGTGCCTGTGACAGGGCCGATCTGGCGCTGTCCGCATCTTTCCATCAATTGCATTACGGCTTCGGTAAAGGGCGTCAGGCCCATGAAATACGCCTCTGAAAGCTGACCGCCGGATGTGTTGACCGGCATGCGTCCTCCCGGCTCTGTCCTCCCGCCGTCGAACCATTCTCGTCCTTCACCGGGCCCGAAAAAGCCGTAGTCCTGGAGCGTTATCTCGACGGTGTATGTGAAGCAGTCGTAGATCTCGCAGGCGTCCACATCAGCGGTGGTTATGCCGGCCATGCCGAATGCGGTTTCCGCTGCTTTTTTTGCGCCGGTGGGCCCTGCGAGGTGATCCGCCTGCTGGACATCGGTCGAAGGGTTGTGCTGACCCATGCCCATTATCAGGACCGGGGGGTTGGGAAGGTCACGTGCCCGTTCGATCGATGTAACAATGTAGGCCCGGCCGCCATCGGTTATCAGGCAATTATCCGGCAGTCGGAACGGTTCGACGATCCAACGGGAGTTGAAATAGTCTTCGAAGGTCATCGGTTCGTTGTATTTCATCGCGACAGGATTGAGGTTGGCCCATTTCCTTTGTCCCACGGCAATGTGCTTCCAGGTGTCAGGACCGGTGCCGAAATCATGCATCGCTCTTCTGGCCGCCAGCGCATAACCGGCCGATGCTCCAAACTGCCCGAATACGGCTTCGTTTCCGGCACGTTCCTGGAACACGCTTTTCAGGCCACCGCTTGAAAGCGGGTTGTGCCCATAGCTGACCACTACGTAGTTGCATAATCCCTGCTCGAGCACGCCAACTGCGTGCATCAGGTGACTGCGTGATCAATTGCCGTCCTGGCTCATATATGCGGGTGTTATCCCCAGGTGGTGAGCCACCAGGTAGGGAGTTACCTCAACTTCATTTCCGGACGGCGGGAACTGACGATAGAGTATTAATCCGTCCAGGTCCGCCGGTTTGAGCGCCGCGTCTTTGAGGGCGTTTGCGCATGCCTCCAGGTGAAAACTCAGAGAGGTTCTGCCGGGCACCCGCCCCTGAGGGGTATAGCCGACTCCAACCACGGCGTATTTTCCGCTCAAAGCTTTTTTCATCTTTTTTCTCCTGTGTTTATTCAAATGTTTAACTCCTATTAAAATAGGCTTTAATTCTTTTGGGAGAAACAGCGCCGGGGTCCGCCGGGATTGCGGCTTTGGCCCGGCGGATTCGACCGGTGGATTCCCGGAGCCTGGAGGGCGGAATATCTCCTCGTATAACGGCGCGTTTGACCGCGTCGATGCTTTTAACGATGCTGTCAAAATTTTCGCAAACAAGCAGAATATCCACGCCTGCTTTAAAGGCCTCTACGGCGCTTCCGGCGACCCCAAGACCCCCGGCGACGGCGCCCATTTCAAGGTCGTCGGTGATCACAAGCCCACCGAATCCCAGTTTTTTACGAAGAAGATCCGTGATAATTTTTCGGGAAAGGGTCGCCGGAGTACCGGGATCGAGTCCGGGGTACATGGCGTGAGAGGTCATTATTCCTGATACACCTGCTTTTATAGCCGCCTTGAACGGCACCAGGTCTCTATCCTCAATCTCGGAGCCAGGAGAATCTATGATCGGGAGCATGTGGTGGGGGTCGAGGTTGGCTTTCCCCAGGCCGGGAAAATGCTTGGCAACTGCTAAAATTTTTCTACTTTGGAGCTCTTCAACCACTTTCATTCCCAGGGAAGCGACCATCTCGGGCTTTGAGCCGAATGTCCGCCCTGATAGGTGACGTTCCGGTTCCCCGGAAGGAACGTCTAATACCGGGGCCATGTTCATATTGAGCCCCACGAGCGACATCTCGGTAGCGGTAATCGATGCAAATCGTGCGGCCTGTTCGAGGGGGTCAGGCGACCGGGCGATTTCCGAGGCCCCCGGGTGAAGGGTAAAAGGCTCCTTCAACCTTGCAACCCGCCCTCCTTCCTGATCGATCGCCAAAAAAAGAGGAGTTTCCGTGGCGGCGATCGCCTCCTCCTGAAGGCTGCGACAAAGAGATGCTACCTGCAAAGGATTCTCGATATTTCTGGCGAAAAGTATCACGCCTCCCACTTTGTGTTCGCGTATGAGAGAGAGGGCGTTTCGATCCGGTTCCGTGGAGGCTATTCCGACGGTGAACAGGGAGCCGATCATGGTATTCAATTCTGAAAGTTCCAATGTCGAATGCATTATGATTCTCCAGGTAACGTGAAGACTTGGGTAGGTTATATTACATTATAAATGGATGGGCAACGGCAATTGTGAAATGGAAATGGTCGGGCGTTGAATACCATCGATTACGGCTATTATATGTAGGTCGGGATTGCAATCCCGACATGGTTGCTGCGGGGAAAGGGTATTTTGGTGGTGCCTCAGTGATGGGAAATGACGTTGCACTTTTATCGCTGCTCGGCTATGCTGGTATCGCATCAGGCACTGTACAGGAAGCGGTGCCGTTCCCGCAACGGGCGGGCCGCAGAATCGCCAAACCCGGGGAATAAAAATATGAAAGCAATGATTCTCGCCGCGGGATTCGGGACACGACTGTGGCCCCTGACCGCTTCGGTTCCCAAACCGCTGGTTCCTGTCGCAAATGTTCCGCTTATCGACAGGATCATCTCCCACCTGGCCTTTTGCGGAGTAAGCTCAGTGGTTATCAACGCACATCACCGTCACCAGCAATTAACCGAGCATTTCGTCCAGCCCGGCGTTTTCGGTATCCCTGTCGAGGTGAGGGTGGAAGAGGAGATCCTCGGCACCGGGGGCGGCATCAAGAACACGGAAGATTTTTGGGACGATGAGGCCTTTGTGGTGGTCAACGGGGATATTCTTACGGATATTGATATCGCCCCTGCGGTTGAATGGCATCGTCGGCACGGCGCGCTTGCAACCCTTGTATTGCACGATTACGGCCGGTTCAACAAAATAGTGATAGACGGGGAATCGAAGGTGCGCAGGATACCATCGAATTATGACCCCGGGCGTAAAGGGGTTTTCGCTTTCACCGGAATCCAGGTGATCGAACCCGCTTTACTCAAATTTATAGCCGCCGGATGTTACTCTAAGATCATGGACTGTTATCGAAGGCTGATTGCACAGGGGCTCAAGATTGGAGCATATTTGGTATCCGAGCACCGATGGCGTGATGTGGGTACCGTTCCTGAATACCTGCGCGCCAATCTGGAAACAAATGAAGCCGCGCGCAGGCTTATCGGAAAAGACTGCACAATCGCCCCCGGGGCGCGGATCGAAGGCAGAGCGATCCTGGGGAATGGAGTTGTATTGGAAAAAGGGGCGTTGGTGGCCGATTCGGTGATCTGGGACGGCGTGACGGTATGCGAAGGTGTGTCCGTTACCGGAAGCGTCGTCACTTCCGGTAGGGTTGCCGTGGATCTGCGCAATAAAGCCGTTTAATACTTTTTTTGTCAGCCTTGCCCGGAACCAGCCGCACTTTCAGATTCCACCAACGGTTTTTCCGCCAGAGATCGAAGAATCTCGGTCATTAAAAAAAGTGTCCGTTTTACTGAATTCCTGGACATCCGCTCTGCGGGCGAGTGGGGATTTTCAATCGTGGGGCCCAGCGATATCATATCCATCCCGGGTCGGAGCGCACCGATAACCCCGCATTCGAGGCCGGCGTGCACGATCCTGATGCCCGGGGGTGCGCCGAAAAGCTTTTCGCACAGTTTCATGCTGCGGGCAAGAAGCGGCGAGTCCAGCCTGGGAAGCCATGGAGGGTAGTCGCCCGTGGTTTCGGCGCTGCATCCCGCCAGCGAAGCGACCGCTTTGATCCTGCCGGTCAATTCTTCCAGTCTCGATATTCGCGAACTTCTCTGATTCAGTATCACACGTAGCTTTTCTGCGCTGTTGTGCATGTCGATCTTTGCGAGATTGCAGGAAGTTTCGACAAGCCCTTCCATTTTGTTGTCCATTGCCACGACACCGTTGGGGAGCGCGAGCAACATGTCGACGATCAAGGAGGACACCGCAGGCGAGACAGCCGATGAATTTTTTGGGGAAGCGACTTCCTCGAAAAGTATCTTCAGCCCGGGGTCGGTCGATGCGTAAGCGCTTTTCAAAGCTTCGGCCCTGGATTCGGCCGCCGCCCTACCCCCGGAGGTTTCATCCGGCTTTGTCCAGATTGTTGCACGCGCTTCGCGTGGAATTGCGTTTGGAGCGGTCCCTCCATGTATTTCCATAAGCCTGAATGGTCTGAATTCCTTCAGAATTTCTGCAAGAACCCGGTTGGCATTGGCCCTGTTTTTGTGAATATCCACCCCGGAGTGCCCACCTGTCATTCCCGATGCGGAAATGGTGATTATTTTGCCGTTGTCCACGCCGGCCTTCGGTATCATGGGCATTTCAAGCCGGGTGATTCTTCCACCGGCACAGCCAACCGCGAATTCGGCTTCGGTCTCCCAGTCGAGATTCAGAAGGATATCCGCTGAAAGCATTTTTGGATCCAGGTTCGAAGCACCGATCAACCCTGTTTCTTCTTCGACCGTAAACAGCAGGTCAAGAGGGGGATGAGGTCGGTTCGACTCCGCCAATGTCATTCCCAGGGCGACTGCGATGCCGTTGTCGGCTCCCAGGGTTGTATTTTCGGCGTGAATCCAGTCGCCCTCGCAAAGGACCGGAATCGGGTCTTTTGTGAAATCGTGAGAGGACTCGGTTGTTTTTTCGCATACCATGTCCATGTGGCCCTGGAGAATTACGCCAGGGGCCGATTTGTACCCGGTGGAGGCAGGGACTTTCACCAGCATGTTTCCGCAGGAATCGGCCAGCGTGTCAAACCCCCGTCGGGATGCCCATGACGCGATCCATCCTCGAACATTCTCTTCGTTGCCGGAACATCTGGGTATTGCACTGATTTCACGAAACAGCTCCAATGCCCGATTCAGAAGTTTTTCCATACGCAGCCTCCCATTTTGATCCAAGCCTCTGCATGTACACGCGGAAAGCAAATCCTTGGTGGGCTTTTAACATGCATAAAATGATTCATGCAAGCAGCTTGTGCCGCCCTGCGGCTTTTTTCTTGCTTACACAACGGCTTTCTTTATAATCGTTGTATCGGTTTATGAGGACCTGTTTACTCTTATGTTGTGCTAATACCAATACTTTGGTTTGATAAGCCGAAACAGGCATATGATAACATCATATCAACATCCGGTTGGAAAGGAGAACTCTTGGCCGAAGAATCTAATGATATCATAGAGATGTACCGGACCCCTTTCGACAGGGGATATGTTCAAATTTACACCGGTGACGGCAAAGGAAAATCGACCGCTGCCATCGGCCTGGCGTTGCGGGCTGCAGGGGCGGGATTGCATGTTTTTATTGCACAGTTCGTAAAGTCGGGACGCTACAGCGAGGTTGAAGCTCTGGAACGATTTTCAGATCTGATCGTCTGCCGCCAGTATGGACGCGGTTGCTGGCTTAGGGGTAAGCCTTCCGGGGAAGACGTAAAAGCCGCAAGGGAAGCTCTCGTGGAAATCCGGGAGATTATTCAGTCCGGAGATTACGAGGTCGTTATTCTCGATGAAGCCAACATAGCGACCTGGTTTGAATTGTTTTCAGTGGAGGAGTTGCTCGACCTGATAGACCTCAAGCCGGAACGCGTGGAGCTTGTTTTCACAGGACGCCGAGCCGACCCGAGGCTGATCGAACGCGCCGATCTCGTCACCGAAATGAGGGAGGTAAAGCATTACTACCAGCAGGGTGTGCTGGCACGCAAAGGTATTGAGAGCTAGTCACGCGGGTTGGGCGGCGATAGGTTGCCAGGATAACAGGATCGAATGGTAAGAGCATTCAACCGTGCGGAGAAAACGCTGAGGGCCCCTGCAAAAGAGCACTCAGCGTTTTTGTGTCAATAATAATCTTCTTTGACCATGGCTCTCATCTGTGCCAGGGCCTGGTGTGCGGCATTGATGAAGGGGTGCACCGTCGGTGCGGCCGTAAGAAGCGGATGGGTAGCAATCTGCATCATATCCACTTCCCGTATGCTGACTTCCTTTTGAATCGCTAGTGCGATCACGTTGATGAGCTCCCCTACAGCCGCGCAGCCGTAAATCTGTCCACCAAGGATGATGCCGGACCTGGGTGAGAAACAAAGTTTTACCTTGCATTCGCAGGCGTTGGGCATTGTCACCGGGTGGCGGTCATAGGCGACAGCGGTGGAGGAAATGGAACGGAAATTTTCTCTTTCGCCGGTGCGGCTGTTCATGCCGGCACTTGCAAAGGAGACATCTCCGAATCTTGTTGAGAAGGCTGCAATGGTTCCGGGCATCTGATTCAGCACACGAACCCCGTAGAGATTGACGCCTGCATTTCTGGCCTCCGAGGTGGCGGTGGAAGCAAGCCATACCGGCACCTCCCGCCTTGTGAAGTAATCTCTTTTAAGAGCGCAGTCACCTACTGCAAATATCCCTTCGATATTGGTTTGCATATAATCATCGACCCATATGGAGCCTTTGTCGGTTATGAGCAAACCTGCCTCCCTGGCTAGATCCACCGAGGGTTTTGCCCCTGCACCCAGGATTACGATATCGGCGTCAATGGTGCCACCCCCCTCAATTGTAACCGATTTCACACGTCCATTTCCGTTTATCGATGCGACCCTGCAGCCGGTGTGTACATTAACGCCTTGTTGGATTAGAATTTCTCGGATTTTATCGCAAAATTCATCATCAAATGCATTAAATAAAAGTTTAGGCATTATCTCTATAATATGGACTTCTTTGTCTCCCATTTTGATCAATTCATCCGCAAATTCCGCACCGATGAAACCACCACCGATGATGACTATTTTCTGTGCTTCTTGAATCCGGTTTTTGAGATTGACCATCGCCGACAAACTTTTCTGGATCGTGAAAACGCCTTCTTTATCAATTCCCTCAACCGGAGGTTTCACGGAAACCGTGCCGGTGGCCAGAACCAGACGCTCAAACAAAACAGTTTCTCCTGATTCAAGCGTTATAGTATGGTTCTCCGGATCCAGGGATACTACTTTGGCAACAATGACTTCGATGGCGGCGTTTTCCAGAGGCTGGTCACTCATGACATTTTGCCTGGGATCGGGCATCGTGTGCATCATATACGGAATCGCACAGGGAATTACGCTGTCGCCTATTTCTTTGATAAGGCATACCGACTTTTTCGGGTAAACATTTTTGGCTGTAAGAGCTGTAATGACTCCTGCCGGCCCTCCTCCGACTATCACAACATCGTATTTCATTTATTGCCTCCTTTCGTGATGAAAATCTGAGAAATTAATTTAATTAAAATTGTACGCCTCGCCGTTGGGAGTCTCAAGGAAAATCCCCCGGTTTTTACAGTTTTGAGGGCATTTTAAGAGTTGAAAGCATCTTAGCCGATGTCCGTGTTTAAAGGGTTCCACAACCACGCCGTACCGGCCGCAACCAGGTAACAGATCAGCGCGGACAGCATGACGGCGTTGAAGCCGAATCCCATTGCTATTATCACCGCGAGGGGAGCGGCTGTTACCGAGGCGAAACCGTTGACGCCCCAGGCCCAAGGAGCCAGCGGATCGGCTTTCCTTTCCAGCATCTGGAATCCGGCTGGAAACATCCATCCAAGAAAGAAAGATACCGGAAAAAGAACGGACACCGTTATTATGTATTTCAAAAAGGCGGAGCAACCTATAAAATTGCCCAGCAACGGGTCCAGAAAAGTACGGTACAGGAGAATCAAACCAGCGATGACAATGCCGCCCACCTTGATGCGTTTATGGGCGGGAGAGCGGCGTTTTTCCTGAAACGAACTGCCCAGGCCGGAAAAGACAAGCATGGCGGTTAACACAGCCGAAGCGCTGATCACCGGGTGGCCGAGGAATTTGGTGAACGATTGTATGAAGCTTATTTCCATGAACATGAACCCGATTCCAATGGAGAAAAAATGGAGGAAGGCCGGCAGCCTGTCGGTTGATGCTGAAAAACGGCGGCGTTTCAGCCAGAGGGGCAACAATATAAGCATAAAAGCCACCAGGGTGAGTTCCATGAATGTAATAAACAAAACAACGTAACCCAGTTCTAGGCGCCGGAACCACTGATCTTTGAAGGACTCCACATAACGACCGACCGAGCTCCATTTGAAAAAATCATGGAAATAAGGGCGGTTGTCTGAGGGAGCCTGCACATTGTACACCCAGTTGTGGAGGAATGCTTTCCGGCGGCCGGACAACAGCTCTTTGACGGCGTGATGCAGGTAGGAAAACGGCTTCCCGGCGGGCCCGTCAATCCGGTTCCTGTATTGAATGCTCTCAGAGATTATCCCCGGAAAATATTCCGGGTCCATCTGGAGTTCCCTGGTTTTTTGAACGAACCGCTTTATGAGGGATTCATTCAAGGGTGAACGGGACATAAGTGAATTTACCGCCAAGTAATTCCTGCTTATCAGCAGATGGTTTTTCGGAACATGGATCCCGCGGTTTTCCAGCGCAGCGATAAACAGCGATAAAATCTTGATATTATCGCGTGGAGGAGAGTTGATCCCCCTGGTTATGCTTATAAGGCCTTTGTCGCTCAATATTTCCAGGCTTCGGGTCAGGGACTCGCTGGTCAAAAGGTATTCTTCGTTGAGGCCCTGCAATCCCCCGCCGACTCCCATGCCTTCAGCTTGTACAAATTGAATGAGATCGAATTCGCGCCTTGTCTGTTCGAGAAACAGCCGCGGTTGCTGGACGATTACTTCGACGTCTTTTCTCCCAAAAACCCGCCCGGTTTGATCGGATAAATCTTCAAGCAGGGAAACGATCTGTGCATTCGGTTGAACAACCGTGATGTGTGCGGCGTTCATTCGGCGGGCCAACCAGACGTTGGACCCGCCGGTTTCCCCGAGCAGCAGGACACGGGGCCGTTCAAGCAGCCGGTAAGGCAAGGCCTGTGGTGTGAAATCCATAATGCCGGCTTCTTGTTCACTGTCGATTTTGAAGACAGCCCCGGCGGTCTCTCCGTCAACCAGCAGTGCAAGCTGCCCCGGAGGAGGAACGGTCGCATGGGCACCGGCAAACAAGGCCTGGTGAAAGGTTTTGGAACCAAACAGGTCAAGTTGGGCCTGTGGGCTGTACAATCGGGCGAGATGATGCGCATCATTCTGCCGTTCAAGCCGCATGAAACAGGCAAGATCCTTGTATTGATCGACCTTTTCAGGTGGAGGGAAGATGAAAGACAATGCCGCGATCAACGCCGGCGGAATTGTAAACATGACGCTCAACCAGCGCCGTTGCTGCTTATGCGCGTGGAGGACAAAAACGATCTGCGCCAGCAGAGCGAGCGGCGTCATGATAACAGGCAGCAGGTGTGCGGGGGCCAGGTACATCAAACCCAGAGCCCCGATCCCGCCGGCTCCGCTCCCCACCAGATTGGCCCCATAAAGTCTGGCCACTTCCGACTTGAAGAAGGAGAGGGTGAAGCCAATGATTACCCCGCCAAGGAAAAACGGCACAAAAAGAAAGGCGTTGTACGCGGCAAGGAGCAATATCTGCCTGGAGCTGTAGAGCATGTATTGGGTGTCTATGTCCAGCGCAACGGCGGCATGGTAGGTGACGGGAATCGAGAGAACGAACAACAACCCGAAGAGTTGAATCCAAAAGAAAAATCGGTTTTTCAGGCGATCGAAAACCAGCGTCAGGAATGTCCCGCTGGTCCCGAAACCAAGTAACGCGGTGCTTATGACCAGGTACGAGAAATGGTGGTACTGCGTGACCGAAAGCGCCCGCATCAACATAAGCTGGAGGGCGATCACAGTCGCCGAAACCAGAAAGATCGAAAATTCGCTCCACCGGTTATATCTTGACCGTGTCTGAGGCATGAGGCGTTATTTATGGATTATTACAAAATAATTATTTCAGGGCCGCGCCGGTCATTGGTACAAATCGAACAGGAAGTTTTCGCTCGGTTTGTATGTCTCCATCTTCGGTTTTAATCACCTCCATCAGGGTCTGGGTATGGTAAGGACTCCCGATGGGGATAACGATTCTACCTCCCGGCTTGAGCTGATTTACCAATGGTGGAGGGATATGTCCGGATGCAGCGGTGACAATGACTGCATCAAACGGGGCGTACTCTTCCCAGCCATAATAGCCGTCGCCTATTTTGGTTCGGATCGTGTGATAGCCGAGTTTTTCGAGTCGGGAATGAGCTTTTTCTCCTAGTTCACGAATTATTTCAACCGTATATACCTCAGGCGTAATTTCGGCGAGCACAGCGGCCTGATACCCGCTTCCGGTTCCTATTTCAAGCACCCTGTCCCCGGGAGACAGCTTTAATATTTGGGTCATATACCCTACGATAAACGGCTGGGAAATCGTCTGCCCACTTCCTATCGGAAGCGGTATATTCAGATAGGCCCTCGATCGTTGATCTTCAGGGACAAATAAGTGGCGTGGAACGCTTCTCATCGCCTCGAGCGTCGCGGCATCGGTGATTCCTTCGCTCAACAGCGCCGTCTCAACCATTTGTTTCCGTTCTTTTTCCCGCTCTGAAAAGCGTGGGCGGCTCCATTCGAGATCACTGTGGCTTTCGATGCCGACGGACGGCTTTTGCATACCCAAGACAGGATCGGGGCCTGCACCGAACAGCAGGAAAACCGGAAGAAAAATACCGGCCCAAAGAAAAAAGAGGAAAGCGGCCATAGAGAGCCCTCTGATTTGGTTCAATATTGGTTTTTGGAGATGAAAAATTTTTAAATTTTAAAATGACCTTTCGGGTATTTTCTCCGCCTGTTTATCGTAGACACCGGCTAAATGGATTGTCTGGGTCGGGAAGGCGAAGACGATCTCTTCTTCCTTGAATTTCTTGAATATTTTAAGGTTTATCTCCTGCTGGACATTGACATAGGTATTATAGTCCGAAGCAAAAATTAAAAAACGGTTCCGAATTTTACTGAAGTATCACTCTAACTGATAAAACGAGAACGGTCAAATCGTATCCAGAGCTGGATGCGTCCTGGCGTGCACGGCCTTACCGATTTCGGCTTTGGGCCGAAATCGGTAAGGAAGTTACAATTTTGTAGACAATGGGGGATGCTTTCGCAATGAACCCGGCTAAAATGGATTGACATTCCATTTGAGCCGGGTTAAAGTTGGTTGAACGTTGTGGCCTTTTTGTTCACGCGGTAAGTACTTTTTTTGGGGCGCATATTTTTCATGGCGCCGTCGTTTTTCAAGAAAAATCATTGCCAGGAGGTCCGGATGTTCAGTATCGAGGTCCAGAACAGGGTAAAGCAGATGAACCCCTGGATACTTGAGCCCGATGAGGCACGGGAGATGATCGGTCGTTTTCTTCCGGAGGATTATGTCCCCCGTCGGACCGAAAAACTTGCTGTCCCGCCCGGACGGGCCCTTTTGATCGCCGGCCCGCGGCAGGCCGGCAAATCCACGATGGTATGGCGGCAGCTCATAGATATTGCCCCTGATGTACTGTTTTTGAACATGGAAGATCCATTGTTGCGTGTCGCGTGCGACCAGCCCCTGGACCTCATCGAACATTTGCGCAAGGATTATTCATTCATCCGGGCGCTGTTCATTGACGAGATTCAACATATTGAAGAAGCGGGGCTTTTTATCAAAGGGCTCGTGGATGCAAAGCTCAAATTTCACATATGGGTCACAGTATCCTCATCATTCGATCTGAAGAGCAGGACAAGGGAATCCCTGGCGGGCAGAGCCAGCAGAAGACGGCTTCTTCCTTTTTCCCTGGAGGAACTCCGGCGACACGCCGAAGCACCGAACCCTGTTGCCGAACGGGCGGCCTGTGACTCTATCGTTTCGCACCAGCTCATATTCGGAAGCTATCCTGCCGTCTATTCCTACATGAAACCAGACCAAAAAACGATGCTTCTAAGCGACCTTGTGGATGCGTTGATCCTTCGGGATGCATCGGATCTTTTCCGGATCAGGCATGTGGCCGCCTTCCGTAAGCTTTTGACGCTGCTTGCCATGCAGATCGGGAATCTTCTGAATGTCTCGGAACTTGGCTCTTTGTGTAACGTGGATGCGGGAACGGTCAACACGTATATCGAGATTCTTGAAGAAAGGCATATCGTCCGCAGAGTTTTACCGTATGCCGGTGGAAAACGCCGGGAAATTACGTCGGCGCCAAAGGTTTTCTTTATTGACAACGGAATCCGCAATCAATTGCTGAACGATTTCAGTGGGAATTTTCAGTTGAGAACGGACAAGGGACCTCTTTTCGAAAACTGGGCTTTTTCAGAGGTCCTTAAATCCTTGTCATTCCAGGACGAGGTCCGATTCTGGCGCAGCAAATCCGGGGCGGAAGTGGACTTTGTCATCGAACATGGGGGAAGGATCCACGGCTTGGAAGTGAAAGCCTCTCTCCTGAAAAAACCCGCGGTCAGCCGTTCCTCCTGGAGCTTCATCGAGGCCTATGGTCCTGATTCATTTGCGGTTTTGAACATGTCCCTGGAGCAATCCCTGAACCACGACAAAGGTACGGTTGACTTCATCACGCCATATACCCTGGGATCCTGGCTTCAAGGTGTACTTTCCTGATAGGAGCGCGGGGTTTGACTCGCGCAAAGACGCATAAGCCGCAGAGAAGAGCAAGAAAAGCGTGGGGCGGATATCCATCGGCATAGCGCCTGCGGCGCGTGTAAGTGTTGGTGTTGATGACGCCTGGGGCGGCGTTATCTGTTATGTGTTATGAGTTATCCGTTGTCTGTTTTCCCGAAGGAACATCCTCCTCTACACCCGTGCTGGTGCACCGGTGCCCTCGAATTCGAGGGTTCACCGATGAGATACTTGATCGTGCATGGGGGCCTTACCGATTTCGGCTCCGGGCCGTTTTCGGTAATTTGACGGTAGTCGAGATGTTCTCGATCCCCGTGCATTTCTCTTGATCGGCCGAGGGGTGGGCAGTATAATATTTTCATGACGGGAATTCAGGGACCACATGATAAGATCTTCAAGCGGGTGATGACGGATCGGGAAAATGCGGTAAGCCTTCTGGGGAATATTCTGCCGGAATCCATCCGGAAGCATCTGGTTCTGGAAAACATCTTCTACGAGAAGGATAGTTTTATTCCACCGCATTTGAGGGATTACTACTCAGATCTTTTGACAAGCGTTCCGGTGAAGGGTGGGAAAGTTTCTGCCAGGATATATTTCTTGTTCGAGCACAAGAGCTTTGGGGGTCATAACACCCCGATTCAGATGCTTCGCTACATGCTTGAAATCTGGGAGCGGTATGACAGGGTGATGAGGGAGCGCGGCGATAAGCTTCCAATGATCATCCCGGTGATTATTGCCCATGCCAGGGATGGTTGGGAGTATAAAAAGGTTCCTGATTATATTGATTATCCTTCGGGGGATTTCAAGGTTTATATTCCGGACTTTGATTTTGTTCTTTATGATGCGGCGAGGGAAAATCCTGATGATTATGAGTTTGTGGAAACCCTGAAGGCATTGCTGGTTATCTGGAGACACTTTTACAGTCCTGACTTCCTGGATCATCTGGTGAGGGTTTTCAGGTTGATCAACAGTGATTTTCCGGGGGGTGAAGTTCAGGGATTTTGTTATATCCTTTATGGAATACCTGAGTGCTGTCAGGGGGGAAGAAGAATACATTGATATCCAGGAGACAGCCAGAAGGGAATTGTCGGGAGGTGATGAACTTATGGGAACGATAGCAGATATGTTTCGAAAAGAAGGGCTGGAGCAAGGGGTTATTCTTGGCAGGCAGGAAGGTGAACAAAAGGGCAGGCAGGAAATGCTCATCAAATCGTTGACGCTGAAGTATGACGTGATAAAGCCTCATATTATAGATAAAATTAAGTCTATTCAATCACTTGAAATATTGGATCAGTTGTTCGATTTGACATATAAGTGTTCTACCCTTGATGAATTTACTAAATATTTGAACGAATATACAGACAACTAACTTCATTTTTCATTCCGATCTGTTACAAGCCACTTCATTGTTTTCAGGATGGAGAGAATTCCCATCCGCGATATTCCTTGCCCCCTTCAATACCTCTGTAGGGGTCAGCGCAGCGAATTTAACTGGGCCTGTCCGGTTAAAAAGCAGAAGGGATTTTGACTCGCGCAAAGACGCATAAGCCGCAGAGAAGAGCAAGAAAAGCGTGGGGCGGATACTCATCGGCATAGCGCCTGCGGCGCGTGTAAGTGTTGGTGTTGATGACGCCTGGGGCGGCGTTATCTGTTATGTGTTATGAGTTATCCG
>JAWOBE010000115.1:0-8628 GCA_046498185.1 Desulfatiglandaceae bacterium
TTCGTTTGCGCGCACATTGCTGAGGTTTCTCAGCCAGGAATCCTGGGCGAAGGTTGTAGACCAGGAGCTGATACCCCATTTCAATGAAACGGCATTGGAATAACCTGCAGCCCGAAGAAGGGAAACGGCATAGGCGGAAGCCTGGCCCGCAAAACAGATGATTACAATGTTTTCGTAGGATGGGGCGTCGATTTGTTGAACATGCTCGTAAAGGTTTTGGAATTCCGTGTGGTGGGAGCCGGGGATATGTCCTTTGGCAAACGCCTCAGGCGAACGAATGTCGATCAGGTATTGAGCCTTAGGTTTGGTAAGCACATTAAGGCGAAGATTTTGGGCCGTGATTACAAAGGAGCCACCCTCGTGAAAATAATCCCTCTCGTTTTCAAAAAAGTCCAGTAAGATGCGGGCTTCATTGACATCCGCAGTTTGCTGCGCGGTGTACGCATACCCTGCAAGGGTAAACAGCCCGAAGATCCAGAACAGGCAAGCCAAAATGACATTTTTCTTGTTCAAATACTTCATAATTTTACCCTTTCATCAATTCTTTTTATTGTCATCTTAAAATCAGGGATTTCCCCAATCAGCCGGGAGCTTCCCGTCCACTACAATATGTTTGTTGGCACTTTTTTCCCAGCTTTCCTTTAAATCCGAGGAAAACAGGAACAGTTCGCGATTCTTTGCTCCTGAAGCGGTTGGAGTCACGTGGCAGCTGTCAAAACAAGACTCGCCCAACTCCACTTTCGTCCGGCTCGTCCAGCGAAGGGTATTGTGTGGGGTGGTGTAATTATAGGTGGTTTTGGAATCAAAAGCCGGCATTTGCTCGACCCCGTATTCGACCCAGTTGTCGGGGGCGGCCAGTGTACGCCTCAGCAGAGCAAAGCGATAAGGTTTGTCATCCGGAATGGGATTGAGCCCGATTTTGAAACCAAGATACGAAGGGATACGCGCCCCCGCTCCGCCTATGTGGCAGCTGCCGCAGTTGTTATAATCCTGGGAATGGCAGAGGTGGCAGTCAAAGGTTTCAAAATGTTCCTTGTGATAGTCGTTGGATTCGGCTGTGTCATCGTGGCAATCCTGACACCTGGGAGACAAAGGACTTTTATAGCGATTTTCGTAAATGCGGCCGTCCCCGTGGATTTGACTGTCGTCATGGCAATCAAGGCAGGTGTAACCTGCCTGCATCAGATGAACATCGGGTTTTGTGCCGCTGCCCAACCCGAAATAGGCATGTCCGCCCCGGCTGCTGTGACAGGCGACGCAGTTATCCCGCATGTCCGGGGTCGGCGAAAATTGATGCCCTTTGTAAAGCCCACCGCCTGCCGCTTTCGGTCGTTTGACGTGACAGTCGCCACAAGCGGCATGGCATGTCGCGCAGTTCTGGTTGTAGCCTGTCTGAATCGTCTCCGGCAACTGGTCAAAGGAGGCTACGCCCATCCTCATCACGACACTTCTTTTCTGGCCCCAGCCCCGTTCATGGAGGCTACCCGCTGCACCTTCCACGATCTCACCGTGGCAATCCAAGCAAACGGCTTCGGCATTTCTTGAAGGATTTTTAATAAAGTCGC
This sequence comes from Desulfatiglandaceae bacterium, assembly GCA_046498185.1. Classification (GTDB taxonomy): domain Bacteria; phylum Desulfobacterota; class DSM-4660; order Desulfatiglandales; family Desulfatiglandaceae; genus CAYXDR01. The sequence goes on from JAWOBE010000115.1 coordinate 1,566, forward strand.
CGGAATGGGCCGAATTCTTGTCCATCGTGTCTTCTTCACCGCCATGACAATCAGAGCACTGAAGCATACCGTGGGTGGAATTTTTAAAAGCCTCATAGCCCGGCCCGCCCAAAAAGACCCGGTCATGGGGAGCAATGTACGGCGCAGCACCGCCGCAGCCTTCCATCGGTTTCTCGGTATCAGGAGAAGCCAGTGCCTCGAGAGCATCATAATCAGTATGGCAAGCAACACATGAGGAATCACTGGAACTATCGACTGGATTTTTGATCGAGGCTTCCTTGGTTTCTACGAAACCTATTTGCCACAGAAGAATAATAGAGGCCAAGAAAAACGTAGAAAAAACATAGCGTTTCATAAAAAAGACCCTCAAAATATTCTTTTTGGTTTTTAAGGAAGTTGAAGGGACAAAAGATAATTCCTTTCTAACATCTTCCCGTAAGTTTGTCAATAACTAAGATTTGGGCGATATCTAAATTTTATCTTATTTTAATATAATAATATTATTTAAATTGATTTATGTCGAAATATATATAAAATTTTAATATATTATTATTCGTGAAATTTCTATTAAAATATGCTTATTTTCAAGATCAGATTCCCATTTTCTTTTGGCTGTAAAATTTTATAGGGTTGTAAAGTCGAAAAAGAACGTTTTCTTAATAAAGGTCATCAATTTTTGACGGCATCGATCCTTGTATTGATTTCAGGCGTGAAGTGCCCTCGATGTTTCAATCTCCTGGCACCAGGTTACAGGAAAAATCGGCTGTGATCCTGGTCTCGGACTCCGATCCGGAACCAGGATAACAGCCCGGGGAGTTTTTACGAACCCATCAGATAGCGGATTAGGTTTATCCCGAAATAAACTCGGGATTTGCAAGTCGATTTTCCGTCGTGACGAAAAACGCATGATTTCGACTTTCCGTCCCCGGCTGGAAATTTTGTCAATGGAAAGCCGTGAAAGGGGGATAAGGATGTTTATGTGTGTCAAAAAGTTGATATCATGAGTTTTTTGGACATTTTTTGCACTGGTTCCCTGGATGTTTCTTGCAGGCTGCGGTGGCAGGAGCTCGAATCATATTGAGCCCAACTACACCGCCACGATTGAAGAAGGCCGGACTGCAGCAAAGGAGATTCTCGATAAGACGGGTGCCAATTCCATGATTGTTGGTTTTTGTGCAGACGGCCGAATCGTTTGGACGGAAGGGTTCGGATACGCCGAGAGGGAAAAGTTTTTTTCTATGTCCATCGTGCCACCTCTCGGGCCATCTCTCCACGGCGAACAACCTTGTCAAGAGGAGAAGCCGGCAAGACGTTCCGGGGCGGGCAGCGATTGAGATCCTCCATGCGGTAGATGTCTGCGTTGGCAATCGCTTGCGTTTCGACGCTGAAAACGATAAAATTTTTAGTATGTATCGCGCTTCACCCTATGGATTAAAGGGGCCCAGGCCGATTTGGAGGGTCGAAGTGGGAGTCGATAAATGGCGGAGTTGCTTATACCGGAGAGTTCACGCCGATTGAGGAATTCTCTCGAGCAGAAACTCATCCGAATCGTCGAATGCGGCATCCTTCCGAAAGAAACCTACCTGGCCGGCGGGACCGCAGTGTATCTTTATCTGCGGCACCGGCTGTCCATGGATTTGGATTTTTTTACCCCCACACCATTCAGCAGTGAGCTCTTTCTCAACGACATGAGGGGATGCTTTGATGCAGTAACCGTTGAATTGCTTGGCAATGACACAGTGATATTTTACCTTGGCGCCGAGAGGTTGAAGTTTTCTCTCTTCCGTTTCCCCTACAGACTCCTGTGCCAACTGAATGAGGTGCCGATTCAAGAGAGGGTTGCCTGTCCCCTGGCGTCTTTGGATGACATTTCGGCAATGAAAGCCGTAGCCATCAATCAAAGAGGATCCATGAAGGATTTTATCGATCTTTTTTTTATATTGCGAGAAACAGGGATGAATTTCAGCTCGATGGAAAAAGCGGTTCGTCAGAAATACGAGCTGGATGAGGGATATGACTATCAGCTCAAGATATCCCTCGTCTATTTCGACGATGCTGAAAAAGAAATGGATCAGATTGTTATGCTCAAGGATGATAGGCCAACAAAGATGACGGTGGCTGACTGGGAAAGAATTAAGGCTTTCTATATGGACTTTGTAAAATGAGAAAAGAACTTTTCTGGGACCGAGACATGACAAGGGCCTCCGCTGAAATTGTCATTGAACGGGCCATCAATTTCGGCGGCTTTGATTTCATCCATCAAGTGCAACGAAAATATGGGATGGAGCGATTTATTCACACCCTGAGACATAACCGAAACCTGCGGAAAAAGGCAGTCAACTACTGGTGCATGAAGCTGGCCATCGATCGTAACCAGACCCGGGCCTTTCGAGAAAAGAGGATCTGGGACCCATTTTAAATCAGGGAATCGCAGAGTGACCGTCCAGCAAAGCTTACCGAAAGCGGCCCGGACTCCCATTTCGGATTCGTAAATCGACCAATTCGAGGAAGGGTATAATAATCGTACAGTTACAGAGTTTTTGAAAAATCGGCGTGTGTCTACAGATTTTCATTGTGTTTTTGGACGCCTTGAACGAGTTTTGGCGGGGACCTCGTGACCGGACTGTCCTTCGGTCATATTTTGCTTGACTCACAAGGCCGTTTCACCTAAACGTTGTGCCCAAAGAAGAAAATTATACCCACCTTTCGCCTTTTGCAGTTGGCTCGTGTTTCAAGAAGGAGAAATTACAATGGAAAAACGACGGGCACAGAGAACCGTAATGATGCGTGCCGTAGTTATCATGCTGCTGTTCCTTTTCGCGTTCCCTTCCTGTTCAGCCCAGCAGGGTAGAGCGCCGCAGGTCACCAACCCCAAACTCAGGGATCGCCTCGGCCTGGATAAGCCCCGTGAGCCGAATGTGTGGGAAATAGAGGAAGCGCGGGAGAGGCAAATTCGGCAGATTCAGGAAGAAAGAAGGAATCGGAGTATCATCAGAAAGATCTATGACATCCTTACTGACGCGGATGGTATGTTTACCGGCCCGCCCGACACCAGCCAAATCGCCGGGACGAAGGACTACGGAGGCAGGCATGTTGACAGGGGATATTCAGGCAGTGGCTATGAACACCTGGCCATTGAAGAGGCGACACGGCTGAACGAAGAACGGCTGGGGCTCAGACCGGTCGAACCGATCGAATTTGGAACACCCGAGGGGAAGAAGAGGATGGATGCGCTTCGTGCCCGGGCCGCCGCGCAGAGGGCCAAGCGTGAACTCAAAGCAGCGCAGAAGCTGGCCCAGGTTGAGAAGAAGGCGGCCGATGAGCAGGCTGCCATGGCGGCCGGTGCGCAGCAGTCCTCGGGATGTTTTCCCCGTGACATCCGGGTCGTTATGGCCGATGGAACAGCGAGATCCATCGCCGATGTAAAACCCGGGGACGTGGTCATGACCTACGATATCGGCTACGATGAAATCGTCGGGAAACCGGTCGCGGCTGCGTATTCCGTCAGGTCAAATCACCTCTATACAGTCAACGACGATTTGGAAACCACAGGAGGCGAGCGCCTCCTGACACAGTCCGGGTGGAAGCCGCTGATGGCTTTGACCGAGCGGGATCTTGCCCACGTGAACGGCTGGATGACGGGCGTTGACACCATCGAATACAAACGCGTAAATTTGACCACTTACAACCTGCAGGTGAATGACACCCACAATTTCTATGTTGAAACCGAAGCGGGCAACGCCTACCTGGTACATAACTGCGGCGGCGGTGGGAAATAACCGGCTGGACCGTTTTCGTGCAGCCCTTTTTGAACTATGAGGGAAAATCATGTTCTCGAAGAAGACTTACTGGGTACTTGTGGTTATTTGTAGTTTTCTGCTGTTTTCAGGATGCAGGACGGTGGTTTCCGACTTCCGGCAAAGCATTTCCTCACCGCGCGCTGAATTGCAGGCGGATGAAGCCTATGAATCGGCGGATTATGCAAAGGCGTTTCCGTTGTACCTGGAAGCGGCGCAGGCCGGTAGAAGCTATTCACAGTTCATGGTCGCCAACATGTACCTGCAGGGCGAAGGAATCAGGGAGGATGAAAACGCCGGTTTCGAATGGATGCGGCGTGCGGCCGAAGGCGGATATCCCCCCGCCATATATTGCCTGGGCGTGTTCAGCCTTACAGGGTACGGGGTTGAACAGGATTTCACCGCGGCGGCGGGCTATTTCGAGAAAGCCGCCTTGCAGGAACACGGTCTCGCGATGCTTGCCCTCGGTACGATGCGCGCTGTCGGCCTCGGAGTGGAAAAGGATTCGCGCGAAGCCGTAAGATGGTTCCGGCTGGCCAAGGCACATGGTTTCCTGATTGAAGATGAATTGCTGGCGGACCCGGAACGGGTGTTCGAAATCGTCTTGAACGAGCAGATACCGCAGGAGATCTCTCGCCCGGTTATCAGCCCCAAAGAACAATTGCGGCGGGTTCAACAGCGGCTGAGCGAACTCGGTTATGACCCGGGTCCCGTCGACGGATTGATGGGCCCTTCGACCCGAAGGGCCATCGGCGCCTTCCAGAAAGATGCCGGGTTGCCGGTAAACGGTCAAGTTACCGACGATACCAAACGGAAGCTCAACGTGACGTTTTGATGACAATCCCATTATGTTGTTTTCTAAAGGGGTCAAGTCTGCCCTTCGAAACGATTGAATGGTGCTGTGATACAAAGAAACTATGTCGAGACTACTCAGAATCGAATAAGCAGGGGCATGGTCCCATGTGATGAACCGGGGCAGGGGCTTCGAAAATGTCTTTGAGCATAGGCAGGACTACAGAAGTTTTGTGGATATTGTCAAAGACGCTTCAGAAATGTGGCCAATCAGGATTTAGAATTGAAAAATACAGTGACGTCAGCAGCATTATCGAACGGGTAAAAAGGCAAGTGCATGAAGATGCCGGTTTTAGAAAGCGTATCGATGAGCTGTCCCCCAACCCGACTAAAAATCAAGGGCAGACTTGACCCCATCATCCCATCACCATACTGTTTTTCATATTTCGCGCGTGGATTGAAGGGGCATTCAATGTGTTTTTTATAAATTGTAAATCGTATTGACAAATTGTAAAAGTGTATATAACGTATAACAATGATTCAAAGAAATCTTGCATCGCAATTGGAACTGCTCTCCCGGCAGTACCCCGTCGTAACGGTCACCGGTCCCAGGCAGTCGGGAAAGACCACCCTGGTAAGAGCCGTGTTGCCGGATTGGACATACGTGTCTTTGGAGGCACCGGATGTCCGGGAGTATGCCCTGCGCGATCCTCGAGGGTTCATAGAGGCGCATCCTGAAAGGGTCATTCTCGATGAGGTTCAGCGCGCCCCGGATCTTTTCTCCTATATCCAAACCCATGTGGACGATAGGGGCACAGAGCGTATTTATGTCCTGACAGGTTCATTCAATTTTGGGCTGATGGAAGGGATCAGCCAATCTCTTGCCGGCCGCGTCGCGGTCTTGGAGTTGTTGCCTTTGGCCTTTTCTGAAATGGATTGCGCCGGGGTCTTGCCGGATTCCATCGAGAACTTGATGGTTTCGGGCGGCTATCCGAGGATCTATGACCGTGGCCTGACGCCGCAACAGTGGTATGCCAACTATGTGACCACTTATCTTGAAAGGGATGTCAGGAAGCTTAAAAACATCAGCGATCTCTCGATCTTTCAGCGATTCTTAAAGATGTGCGCGGCTCGTTCAGGGCAGATCCTCAACCTGACATCCCTCGGAGATGACTGCGGCATCACCCACAACACGGCAAAATCCTGGCTCTCAATCCTCGAAGCCAGTTACATTGTTTTTCTATTGAAACCGCATTATCAAAATTTCAACAAGCGTTTGATCAAGAGCCCAAAGATCTATTTTTGCGATTCAGGACTCCTCTCCTACCTGCTCGGCATCCCCGACAGCCATGCGTTGCTTACTCATGCATCCAGGGGGCACGTGTTCGAGACATGGGTGATCTCTGAACTCCTCAAGGGAAGGCTCAACAGAGGTTTGAGGGACAATCTTTATTTCTGGAGAGACAATACAGGCCATGAAATTGACTGCCTCGTGGACCAGGGAGAGCGGCTCCTTCCCATCGAAATCAAGTCCGGGAAGACGGTGTCAGATGATTTCTTCAAAGGGCTCAGGTTTTGGTCCCGAATTTCGGGGACCGAGGCCAAAGATGCGATTCTCGTGTATGCGGGACTGATGGACCAGAAGCGCAAAGACGGACAGGTCCTTTCCTGGAGGTCGTTTGGAAAGGCGTTTCCAATGGCGATATAACCCGTCGGGGGTCGATTTCGAGGCAACCGCCTCCCAATATCAGTGGTAATCTGTGATTTCGATCTCATAGGCATTGATTAATGCGGATACTGTATTGATTCTCACGATCGCCTTTCAAAGGTTCCAACCGATTTCCGGGAGGCATATTAAGTTCATTAATCTCCCGAACTCTGTTGATTTGATCCAATTTTCGGCGAGCAACCGGCCAAATGGATTGAGGGCAGCATCTTCGGGCTGCCTGTGATGCCACACCATCAAAAATATCCTCTGTGCCAGCAGACTTAAACGTTCTTATCATGGCTCATATTATAATGGGGTCCATTATAGAGGTCAAGCCATTTGCACCGTACCCATAACGGCGGGCATAGCCGGTATGAAAAACGCGACAGCCTTTCCCCCTGTACCAATTTGAGTGAAATACCAACCAGCTGCAGCGCCATTTCCGCAGGATATAGGCCGTCCATCTTCGTGCTTTTGTTATATTTTCCGGAGGATTCCTTTGCCATGACCATTGAAGAACCAATAGTTGCGAATGAACTACGATATGTGACCGTTGGGTCGGATGCATTTGGACGAATACTTGCTGTCGTTTATTCATATAGATCGGATACCATTCGATTGATTTCAGCCAGAAAAGCGACTCGTAAGGAAAGGATACAATATGAAGAGGGAATATGGATTTAAAAATGCCAAAAGAGGCCAGGTTGTACCCATTAAGAATAAAACCAGGATTACCATCTATCTTGATACAGATATTCTCGAAGAT
>JAWOBE010000125.1:0-21339 GCA_046498185.1 Desulfatiglandaceae bacterium
TTCACCCTCGGCGGTCGTTTTTTCAGACCGTTCCGGGATGACGATCGGCTCCTTGTGCCCTATTATCGTTGTGCAGGGCTTCATGAAGCTTCCGGGTATCGAATCCGGGACTTTTTCGGAAAGATCCGTTGCGTGTTCCCTGTAATTGAGCCCGATGCCCCAGATTTTAGAAGGATGTCTGTAGGGAGGAAGGTATTGTAGGCGCCGAAGAGGGATGAGATCTCTCCTCGTTTTTTCGGTGATGCTTTTCCCATTCTCCTTCCACCAGAGACTCATTTCCTCAAGAAGACCGGATTGGATGAGCTCCATCATACTTCGGGGCCATTTCAGGCCGGCGGCTTGGTTCAGTGCGTCCACCGGCAGGGCTCCTTCGGGAATGATTACTGCAGAGGTTTTTCCCTCAAGGTGTTGAACAGTTGCAAGTTTCATGTCTTCTCTTTCCGGTGTGTTTAAAATTTGGTTGATAATTCCCGGCCGGGGGCCTCTATCCCACGCCGTTCGAGCAGGGAGCCCTCCAGCCGGTAGAAATCCACAAGGGCTTTTAAATAATCAACGGCAGCTTCCACCTCGTTTATCCTGCTCAAGAGCAAATCCCGCTGCGCCTGAGCGACCATAAAGTTCGTGGATCTCCCGACACGGAATTTTTCGGTTTCGATCCGAAGCTTCTCTTCCTGGAATTCCCGAGTCGCGCTGCTGGCAGCGATTTGTTTCCTGGTTCTTTCTACTTCAATATGAGCTTTTCTAACATCCATTTCGATGATCTGCGAAAGATTATCCAGGGCCTTTCCGAATTGCTCCAGTTCCAGCGTCGCACGGCGGTGTGTGGCTTCTGCATCGCGGTTGAACAGAGGGTATTCAACTTTTATTCCCAGGCCCACATCGTAGCCGTGCCCGGTAAGATCATCCACGGAGCGGGAGAAAGATTCGGCGTATCCGGATTTACCCAGAGTGATGAACAGATCCATCACCGGGAGCAGCCCGTTCTTTGTTCGCACGATCTCTATCTCCCCCTTTTGAAAATTCAACCGTGCCTGGTTTATCTCGGGCCTCATTTTCATGGCTACGGCCATATGAAGGCCTATTTCCTCAATCGTTGCCTTCGGAAGTTCAGGCGGGTGAATGGGTTTAATTTCCCGGGACCAGCGGTCGAAGCCCGGCGGGTTCAGCAGTTGAACAAGCCGTAACTTCGCCGTTTCTTTGGCGGATTTTGCATCGATGATCTCCTGCATCTGTTCAGCCACTTCAGCCTGTACAGCCGCCATTTCGGACTCTGCCATTGTTCCGACAATGATCATTTCTTTTGTTTCAGCAAGTTGTTGTTCCGCGACCTTTAGAGATTCTTCGACAATTTCAATTTTCCGGAGAGCCAGGGCATAATCCCAGTATGCCTGTTCGACTTCGGCTACCAGGTGCTCTGCGAAGCCTCTGAGCTCATAGTTTGAGATCTGCGTTTCCAGCCTGGACTGTCTGAGCCTTGCCAGATTGGCCTCTGCTCCGAAACCGCGCATGAGGGCCTGTGTAAAAGTGAGGCCCAGCCGTGTCTGGGCTTCGTAACGCGGGTTAAACCAATCAGAGTCGCTTTTTTCACCGGTAACCCCCAGAGCTAAAATGGTGCCTGAGGGAAAATACTTTTTAAGCGAGATACTTCCTTCATGCATTTCAGTGATATCACTCCCGGTGGGTTGCATCTCTTCAGTTTTGTCGGTGGAAACAGTGCCTTCGATCTCCGGGTCGAAAACCGCCTTCTCCTGTTCCTCGTAGGTGGCCCGGATTTGCGGATTGAGTCGTTCGACTTCGAGTGATATGTTGTTGGAGACAGCCATTAAAATGGCGTTATTTACCGTTAGTTCCAGAATACCGGCGCCCATGTTTTCCGTCGCTTCCAGAGCACTCTCGGTATTTTGGCGATCGGTGGGGGTTGCATTTAGAGGTGGGGGGACCGGGTCGGCGATGATGAGGGGGCGCGGAGGTTTTTCAGCGGGTCCTGAACAGGAAGTCGCCGAGAGTAAAGCAATCACCAGCACAGACCAGAGATATGGAATTCTTTTCATGGTTGCACCGCCTGCTCTTCTTCTTTAATCTTTTTTCGCTCGAACAATGCATACACCGTCGGGACCACCGCAAGCGTTATAAGAGTCGCACTCATGAGACCTCCGATTATGGCACGCGCCATCGGTGCCTGTGCTTCGCCACCTTCTCCAAGGCCCAGGGCGAGTGGCGTCATGGCCAGAATTGTGGTCGTAGCGGTTGTCAGGATAGGACGCAGGCGGCGCCTGCCCGCTTCTTCGATCGCCCCGGAAATTGAGAACCCGTCCCTGCGGCGTAAAAGGTTTATATGGTCGACAAGGAGAATCGCGTTGTTGACGACGATTCCCCCGAGCATGATGCAGCCGATGTAAGACTGTATATTGAACGTTGTGTTTGTCAAAAGCAGCATCAGGATAACCCCTATAGCCGCGAGCGGCACTGAAAACATGACGACGAACGGATAACGGAGGGATTCATAAAGGGATGCCATGACCATGTATACCAGTATGAGGGCCAGCACAAAACTCATCAGAAGTTCGCCGAACGCTTCCTGCTGCTCTTCATAATCCCCCCCCAAGGTTAATCCGAAATTTTCAGGAACCGGGATTTTTTTGATGCCGGATTTTACGTCCGCTATTATCGAACCCATATCCCTCCCGCTGATATTGGCCGTTATATACACGACCCGCTCCTGATCCTTGCGTTCAATGAATACCGGGCCTCGGTGGGGCCTGACATCCACCACGTTTCTAAGCACCACCTGATCGCCGTCGGCGTTTGTCACCGGAAGGTCGAGGATTTCGCGCATTTCGCGTTTTTCGGCATCTTGCAATTTTACACGTATATCATATTCGTTTCCACCCTCACGATATTCGCCGGCGATGGTTCCTGAAAGCACCGTTTGAAGCGTGTTGGCGATTCTCGATACGGTCAGCTTCATGTCAGCGGCTTTTTGCCTGTCAACGAGAATGAGCGCTTCCGGTGTTCCCGTTTCCATGCTGATGTCGGCGTCGGTTACTCCCGGGACGCGCTCTACCGTTTCAATCACCCTGCGGGCAAGCTCTCCTGCTGTTTCCAGATCGTGTCCGCGGATTTCCACCTGCACCTTTTCTTCTCCGCCGCTCGCCATTCTTAATATGAAAAGGCCCTGGCCGGCCCTGGTGCGGACGGTTACACCGGGTATAAGCATCAGCTTTTTACGCAGATCGGCCGCTATCTCTTCACTTGAACGGCTGCGTTCGCTCACCGGCTTTAGAGCGAGCCTCATTTCCCCCGCGTTGGAACCCCTGCCTCGCCATGTCGATCCTCCAAGGAAGGAAACTGAATTTTCAATTTCAGGAACCTCACGGGCGACGATTTCCTCAATTTTTTTGAATGCATCTTCGAGAAGCTCAAGTTTCGTTCCCATAGCCATTTCAGCATAGACTCTCACTTCACTTTCATCGGCGGACGGCATCAATTCGACTCCCACCAGCGGTACCAGTAAAAGGCTGCCCCCTAGAAGCGCCAGAGCGAAGGTTACGGTAAGCAACCTGTGATGCAATGCGAAGCGGAGGAGGGTGCTGTAATCTTTTTCCAGGTAAGAAAAAAAGCCTTTAGATTTCCTTTTGTTTTTATTGGATCCGGAGCGCGTCTTGGGCTCCCGCATCTTGGAAGCGAGCATGGGCACAAGCGTAAGTGCAACGGAAAGCGAACAGGCGAGCGAGAATCCGACGACGTAAGCCAGCTGTTTGAACATGATGCCGGACATACCACGTACAAAAATGAGCGGCAGGAAAACCACCAGAGTCGTCAGGGTGCTGGCGATAACCGCCCCGATTACTTCCCGGCTGCCTTCAAATGCCGCTGTCTTGGAGTCTTTGCCGGATTCCTTGATCCGATAGATATTTTCAAGGACGACTATCGCGTTATCGACCAGCATGCCGGTTCCGAGGGCAAGCCCACCCAGTGTCATTAGATTCAATGTAAAACCGTTGAAATACATCAATGCAAAAGTAGCAATGACCGAAATCGGGATGGTGGTCGTTATAATCGCTGTGCTCGCTATGCTCCTAAGTAAAAAGAAAAGAACGAATACTGCAAGCGCACCGCCGTAAAGCACGGTCGTGCCAAGGTTCGTGATCGAACGCTTGATGTAATCCGAGGTGTCGATTATCGGAGTAATATGAATTTGCGGGATGTCTTCGTTTATGCGCTCGATTTCCTTTAGAACCCCTTCGGCCACATCCACGGTGTTTTTGCCGGACTGCTTATTCACGGAGAATCGTATTCCGGGCTTGGCGTTCACCCTGACAATACGGGTGACCTTTTGCCAGGAATCTTCGACCGAAGCAATATTGTCGAGCCTTATGGGCACGCCGTCGTGGACGGCCAGGACCGTATGCCTGATCTCATCAAGGTTGTTATAGACTCCAGGGGTACGCACGGTGATATCCAACGCACCTTGCTCGATAGTTCCGGCCGGAAGGGTGATGTTTTCATCTTTTATACGCGACAGGATCTGGTCGATAGGAAGGTCAAGTGCCTTGATTTTTTCAGGGTCCAGATCTACGTGAACTTCCCTTTCAAGTCCCCCTCGTATATCAAGGGACGCCACGCCCGGAACTCTTTCGATCCGATGTTTGACCTGGTTGTCGATCAAGTCCCTGACCTGCAAAGGATTTAATTCGCTGGACACGCCGGCAATCAGAATAGGGAAGGAGGCCAAATCGAATTTTCGCAACCAAGGCCGTTCCGCATCCTCGGGAAGGCGTGCGATCACACGATCAAGCCTATCGCGTACATCATTCGCCGCGGCATCCAGGTCGGTTCCCCATGTAAAGGTCACTCTAACCCTGCTTTGCCCTTCGGCTGAAATAGAAGTCACTTCTTCAACGCCCGGGACGGCGCTCATCGCTTCTTCGATAGGCCTGGTTATCAGCTCTTCGATTTCTTCAGGGCTCGCGTTTTCATATGTGGTGGAAATGCTAAGGGTGGGGTACGTTATGTCAGGCATCAAGTCGATTGAGAGCCTTGAAAGGGAAACTCCCCCGAGTATGATGACGATCAGACAGACCATCACAGTCAGCACCGGGCGCTGGATCGAAAGACGTGAAACATTCATGGCGGGTTACAGGCCTCCGGCATTCTCAACTTTTCCCTGTTTGCCTCAGGTTATATGCGGCGGGGCCTTCGGCGGTTTCTTTGTCAGGAAGTATTATAGCGGCGCCGTCTTCAAGCAGATGATGTCCCAGAGTAACAACCCAACCTTCTAATTCCGGGTCAAGCACTTCCGCGATTGCTCCACTGATAATTCCCGTTCGTACCGGAACGAACCGGGCCGTTTTTTTATCTGTATCCGCGACAAACACTCCTTGTTCATCGTTTCTCTTTACTATCGAAGCCACCGGTATGACAGTGGCATCCTCACGCCTGTCGAATTCAAGCAGAGCTTTCACGAACATTCCTGGTTTGAGTAGTAAGTCTTCATTGAAGATCTCGATTTCCACTCTTGCCTGGCGGGACTTTTCCTTCAGCAACGGAGCGATTCTGACAAGCCTGCCTTTGAAAATTCGCTCGGGGAAGGCATCGGTCGTAATCATCGCCTCAAGGCCGGGTTTCATCCTGGCGTAATCCCGTTCTATGACATTAATGACCGCGATCAGCCTACCTATGTCAAGGATGGAAACAATCGGGTTGTTGGGAGAAAGCAGCGCGCCTTCATCGACGAAGCGCTCCCCGACGACCCTGTGCTCACTGTCATTTCTTTCAGGAACATGAATTCGGGCATAGGAGAGCCTTATCTTGGCGGCATTGAATGCCGCCTCTTTTTGGAGGATTTGGGCCTCGGCGACTTTCAACTTGGCTCTTTGAGTTTTAAGCTCCGCCTCGGCCGCATCCAGCTGAGAGGCCGAAGCGATTTTTTTCTCGCGCAGGGCCACGGTCCGTTGATATTCTCTTCTGGCGTTTTCCAGCGTGTCTCTTTTTTCCTGAAGTTCTGCCTTCGACACTTCGAGTTCGGCCTGCGCCTGTTTGAGCTGCTGACGATATTCTTCGTCGTCCAGTGCCGCCACCAGTTGACCGGGTTTGACGACGTCGCCGATATGAACCAGCATTTTTTCAAGACGTCCTGAGATTTTCGGGGCCAAGGTGAATTTGGATACAGGATAAAGAGAGCCAGTGTATGATCCGATGTCTCTTATCTCCGATTTTTTGACTTCAGAGATTTCGACAGGCACCGCAGCAAGTGATCGGACCGGCTGTGAACCTGGGCCGGACGCTGAAGCCTTCTCATATATTTTCCAGCCCAGCAGACCGGCTCCGGCAAGCAGGAGGATGACGACTACAAATTTCTTCATCAGTAAAAACCCGCTGAAAATGAAAAATGAGGACAAAAATCAAAAAGCCAACAATGAATTATACTTCCTTTATATCTGAAAACAATAAAAAATCATTGCATCGCACATCACCCGGGTTCTGCTCGCCGGACCGTGATTCCTCTGAGACTGCTGAAAAAGCTGTTCCACTCGAAACAATGATGTTGTAAAAATTGAATTGAAGATGCTAAAGCTCCAAACAGCATCCTGAAATTTACCAGCACAGTTACAAGCAGAAAGGAGTGTACGCATGGAACTATCTGATCGTGACATCAAAGCCCTAACTTTTGACCTTTTCGGCACCGTGCTTGACTTGGGCGGGAGCCTGCAACCGTATATCGAAAAATTTCTTCAGGCAAAAGGTACAAAATTGTCAGCCGAGGATTTTTGGGCCAGGTGGCGTGCCCGGCAGCGCATCGAGCAGTACCAGGACAGCCTTTTTATGCTTCCGCATGCCGGTTATTTGGCAACATCACGCAGGGCACTGGTTTACGTGATTGCGGTTTCGGGGATTAAAGCCGCGGTTCGTGAAGTGGATGAATTGATGAGTGCCTGGCAGCAGCTTAATCCGTTTCCGGATGTATCCGCTTCACTGGCCAGGCTCAGTGAGCGCTTTCGTCTGGTGGCATTGTCGAACGGAGACCCGGAATTTCTCGAACATCTGGTGAAAAACCGCATCCGATGGAATTTCGACGATATTTTTTCGGTATCGAAAGTGGGCCGGTTCAAGCCGCATCCTGCCGTTTACCGCAGTGCGGCGGTCGAACTGGGCTTGGAGCCGGGAGAGTGCTGTATGATTTCTTCCAATTCATTCGATGTTGTGGGTGCCCGGTTGGGAGGTTACCGAGCCGTGTATGTGAACAGGTACAACACACCCGTTGAAGAAGCGCCGGTGGGCCCGGATGCAGTCGTAGGGGATTTCACTGAACTGGCGGAATTGCTCGTTTGAAAGCTATCTCTTCAGCGTTTACCCGGCGACAACCGAGGCATGGTCGATACGGTCGAAGATGCTGTTCGTTTCAAGGAATTGCGGTTTTTTGTCGTCAGGGTGCACAAAATTGAAAATAGCTATAAATTATAATGGTTTATCTGTTCAATTTATCATTTTGTTATTGACAATCCGCATGATTTTGCTTATGGTTTATCCTTGGTTTTACCAAAATATAACACTTAAATAATTGAAAATTTATACTTTATGTTTATTAAAACAATCTTTATTTAATTGTTGATTCCTTATTTTTCGGTTCCGGGATACCAGGATTTTGCGCCAGCATTCATTCAATTTCAGGAGTTAATGAAATGAGTTACAAAAGTGGTAAACATTTTTTGCAGATTCCCGGCCCTACCAATGTGCCCTACCGTGTACTCCAGGCCATGGCTGTTCCTACCATTGACCACAGGGGGCCGGAATTCAACGTGTTATGCAAGCAAGTCCTGGAGGGAGTGAAGCGGATATTCAAAACTTCATCCCCAGTGGTGATTTATCCATCGTCCGGAACCGGAGCCTGGGAAGCGGCCCTTGTAAACACCCTTTCGCCGGGTGACAGAGTATTAATGTTCGAGACAGGACACTTTGCAACGCTTTGGTGCAATATGGCCCGAAAATTGGGTCTCGATGTTGATTTCGTTCCCGGAGATTGGCGAAGTGGTGTTGATCCGGACGTTGTCGAATCGAAATTGAGAGAAGATCGGGATCGTTCGATAAAGGCGGTCGCAGTAGTACACAACGAAACATCGACCGGTGTCACCAGCAATGTAGCCAGCGTCCGGCAGGCGATCGACAGTGCAGGGCACCCTGCGCTTTTACTGGTGGATACAATTTCCTCCCTTGGTTCCATAGACTACCGACATGATGAATGGGGCGTGGATGTCACGGTGGGATGCTCCCAGAAAGGGCTTATGCTGCCGCCCGGCCTTGGTTTCAATGCCGTCGGCCCCAAGGCTTCCGCGGCTTCGGAGACCGCCGGGCTTCCCAGGTCCTTCTGGGATTGGAATGCGGTGATCGCGGCGAACCGTGAAGGTTTCACTCCTTATACACCGGCTACGAATCTGCTTTTCGGTTTGCGCGAGGCGATCATGATGCTTGAAGAGGAAGGGCTCGACAACGTATTTGCCAGGCACGACAGGCACGCCGAAGCGACCCGGCGGGCGGTAAAGGCCTGGGGCCTGGGGATTCTTTGTTCCAAGCCCGAAGAGTACAGCAGTTCTCTTACCGCTGTTGTAATGCCGGAGGGTTTCGACGCAGATGCCTTCCGGAAGCTTGTGCTGGAAAAATTCGATCTGTCTCTGGGTACCGGGCTGACGAAATTGAAAGGCAAGGTCTTTCGAATAGGGCACCTCGGAGACCTTAATGATTTGACGCTGATCGGTGCGCTGGCTGGTGTGGAAATGGGCCTGGAGATAGCCGGAATCCCCCATGAGAAGGGCGGTGTCGCCGACGCTATGAGCATCCTTTCTTCGTGAAAAACATACAGCCGGGATTGAGGCCGGCAAATTTTCAGGGCTGAGCCCATAGGACCGGCTGCGGTGAACTATGTTTTTTGATCATCGCGCGGTCGTTCGGTTCCCGTCGCACTGGGACTTTCGTGATAAATATTTTGCTTGACAGATTGCCTTTAATCGTTCATGGTTAGTCCGTGGTAATACCAATTTAACCAGCTGTCACTCTTGGAACTGTTTAGTTTTGGTGCGGCGTTTCAACTGTTTGTTAAGTGGGAGCGACTGTGGTTATCGGTAACCCCGGATTTGGAGAAATCGTATATGGTTATAGATCTCGGTTCTGCGTTTGCGCCACCCAAAAAAAGAGTTTTCGATGAAATAATCCAGCATTTCAAAGATGCAATAGCTGAAGGAAACCTCAAGTCCGGGGATAGGCTGCTGTCCGAGCGTGAGCTGTCTTCACGGCTTGGGGTGAGCCGGGGAAGCCTTCGGGAAGCGCTGAAGACCCTTTCGATGTTCGGGGTGATTGCAAGCGAACCCGGTCGGGGTGCATATGTAATGTCGCCCGGTTTCAAGTCACTTTCGTCATTTTTCGAATTGATGCTCACTCTGAAACCTGCCGTTTCGGAAAACATTTTGGAAGTTCGGATGATTCTGGAATGTGAGGCCGTGCGGATCGCTACCGTGAGAGCTACACCTGAAGAACTTGCGCACATAAAGAATATTCTCGATAGAATGCCCTTAAGCCTTAATGGCCCTGACTTTGGAGCTGAATCCGATTTCGAATTTCATAATGCAATTGTCAAGTCGACGCATAACGATATCCTTATTTTTATCTATGAGGCGATAGAAGGTTTGCTGAAGCGCAGCCATCATGAAAGGCGGACATCGCTTTTTAAAATCGAGGGTATAAGGAGCGAGCTGGTTTCGTATCATTTTCAAGTTTATAATGCAATGGCTGAAAGAGATGCAGAAAAGGCAAGCTTACGTATGAGAAGACATTTTGAATTCACTAATTCACTCTTAGAAAAGCAACATTCTAATAAATTATAATTAAATCTCAATTTATTTAATGTTAAGGTTGACAAAACTATTAATATTAATAATTAGGAATAAGGAGGCATTATGAAGGTAGATAAGGATCGATGCATCGGCTGTAAGCGATGTTTTGCCTATTGCCCGATGGGAAGGATTCAAACGTTTCATCGGCATGAAACGATCCCCGGCCGTGTGTATATCGAGATCGATCAGGATGCTTGCACCGACTGCGGTATGTGCTTGCGTGCGAATATCTGCCCGGTGAACGCGCTTTACCAGCCGGAAGAGACGTGGCCGCGGGAAGTAAGAGGGATTTTGAGCAATCCTATGATCGAATTCCTGGGTTCACAGACTCCGGGAAGGGGCACAGAGGAAATGAAAACAACGGATGTCAAAGGTACATTTCCTCCGGGCATAGTAGGTATAGGCATTGAGCTGGGACGGCCCGGTATCGGCGCTTACTTCCGGGATGTGGAGAAGGTGGCCATGGCCCTTGCTCCTCTTGGGTATCATTTCGCCGAAGAAAATCCCGTAACTCATTTCATGGCTGATAAACAGACCGGAAGGCTCAGGGAAGATGTTCTCGGAGAGAAGGCTACTTCTGCAATCATCGAAGGGGTGGCTCCTCTGGAAAGTCTTGAAGAGGTGCTGGTCGCTTTGAGGAAAGTGTCGAATGAGGTGAACACGGTATTCACCATTGAAGTGATCACCAAGGTTACTCCTGAGGGAGATGTACCGATAAAGAAAGTGCTCGACCGGATGGGCATTTGGTACTCTTTAAACAGCAAGAACAATCTCGGCCTTGGAGAGCCTTATTTCGATTTTTACGGCACGAACGCGAGGAACTGAACGGAAGGAGCTTCGATATGACACATAGTTTGCATAGAAGAGGTGATCGGGACAGCCTGTCGCGGGATTTCGTGGTGCTTGGCTGCCCAGCCACCGGAGTGAACAAGAAGGGATCAAGGCCCAAGACGCAGCAATTTTTGAGTGTTTGCCACAAGCACGGCTGCGTCAATCTGGGCGATATGAAGACCGGAAACATATACACGACTACGATGGATAACATCCTTGACCGGGTAAGCGACGGGACCATCGTGGAGTGCACTTTCGACAACAAAGACAAAGTGGTTGCGCTGATAAAGGAGTTTGCCAAAAACAAGCCTGGAATTTCCATCATCATCTCAGGGATCACGGATGTGGTTCAGGAAATAATGAACGAGGCGGGCCTTGGCTATATCCACAGCCTGGAATATTCACTTGGCACCTGGGGCCAGACCGATAGGCTGCCCGATTTCGAGATTCTGGAACTGACCACGATGTGCGGGCATGGGATGATTGCTGAAAATCTGATTGACAAGAACGTGCGGGATCTCAAACGAGGCCGGAAGACTTTGGACGAGGCCGTTCTTGATGTCACGAAATGCTGTACATGCGGAAATTTGAATTTGACCCGTGCACGTGAGCTGTTCAAGAAAATTTTACCGCTTTATACTATCAATTCTCTATACCAGAATTAATAGTTCCAGGGTGGTTTGAATGAGATGCAACCTGATAGGAATTTCAGGAAGGAGATTGCAATGAGATATTTGATAATCGGCGGGAGCGCCGCAGCAATCAGCGCCGTAGAGGCGATTCGGGCCATTGACGCACGTGGGCGGATCGACTTGTTCAGTGATGAGATGACGCCGCTTTTCTCCCGTGTGCTGTTGCCGTATTACGTGGCGGAGGAATTGGGGAAGCAGCTGCTCAATTTCAGGAATCCCACGTTTTTCGATGATTACGAGGTGAGCGCTCATATCGGTGTGAAAGTCACCGATATAGACGCGTCAGGCAGGACTGTGAAGGCCTCTGATGGGAATACGTATGAGTATGACAGGGTTTTGATTGCAACCGGTGGAAATCCGATAGTCCCCCCCATTTCGGGCCTTGAAAAGGAGAATATATCGACGCTGAAAACAATGGCCGACGCCGAACGCGTTTACACGATGAAGGGGAAGAAAGCCGTGGTCATCGGCGCTGGGAGCATCGGCGTTGAATCGGCCATCAGCCTGAGCCATCGCGGAGTTAAGGTCACCCTACTGGAGCAGCTGGGAAGGGTAATGCCGACGGTTTTTGACAGGGAAGCCGCAGAAATTGTACAGCGCCGAGTCGAATCCTTCGGGATAGATGTGGTATGCGGCGAGCGAGCTGTCGAATTTACCGGAAACGGCAAGGTAACCGGCGTCCGGACGAACAGCCAGGAAATACCGTGCGACATGGTCGTGATGGGTATCGGGGTGAAGCCGAATACCGAATTGGCGGAACAGGCAGGAACTTCCCTGGGAGCATTGAAGGGAATTGAAGTAGACGAAAAAATGAGAACTTCGGTGCCGAATGTGTTTGCAGCGGGCGATGTCTGCGAGACATACGACATTGCGCTGGAACGTAAAGCGATCAACGCCATTTGGCCTTGTGCTATGGAGCAGGGAAAGGTCGCGGGAAGAAACATGGCGGGAATGGAAGCTGTGTATCCCGGGTCCGTTCGTATGAATTCAATCGGTAACTTCATCGGGCAGCCCGCCATTTCCCTTGGGATGATCGCCGTGCCTTCAGAGGGCTCCGGCGCGGAATCCGGAGGGGAATACCAGGAAGTGGTGCGAAAAACCAAGGATACCTACCGGAAGCTTATTTTAAAAGACGGCCGGATCAAAGGGGCGATCCTTGTGGGAGATACCCAGAAGGCAGGCATTTTTTCGGTGTTGCTGAAGAAGCAGGTGGATGTCTCTGAATTTACGCCAATATTGTTGAGCCATAGCCTGAGTTTCATGGATATCCTCCCCCTTGTGCGGGAGCATGCCGATAAATTTTATGAGCCTGAATTCAAGGAGTTGATGGATACCCATATCGTATGATCCATGTCGACCGAGATGGTTTGATCCATCCACTGTGCGAGGAGATAAATATGAAGGTAATAATGGTTGATCAGGAAAAATGCACCGGGTGCCATTTGTGTGAACTGTGGTGTGCCAATGAAATTGCATCCGAATCGAAAAGAATGCCGGATTCATTTTTTGAAACACCGCAGCCGGTGCCGAGAGTTTTTGTCGAAGGAAAGAAGTTTGCACTCCAATGCAGGCATTGTCCGGAAGCCCCCTGCCTGGAGGCCTGTCCTAATGGTACAATGCGCCGGGATCCAGAAACCGGTCTCGTTTATGTTCATGAGCCTACCTGTATCGGATGCTGGATGTGCGTGATGGTGTGCCCGTTTGGCGTGATAAATCCGTATTCGCCGATGAAGGTAGCCGTCAAATGCGATCGATGCCGGAATATGGGGTATCCCATATGTGCTGAGGTCTGCCCCACGAATGCTATTTCAGTCGTGGAGCGTGCAGTGGCTCAGGCTGGTGATGAGGACGAAGAAAAATAGCCGGCGATGACCGGTAATCGGCAACGGATGGATTGAGAAAGGAGAATGAACGATGGATTTGATCCAGAGAAAGACGATAGACAAGACGGTTGAACGTTTTATTCAAAAAGCCGCCGTGGAAGGTGTTGACCTGGTTTGGGACCGCTACGAGGGGCAGGTACCGGAGTGCGGGTTTTGCGAATCGGGGCTCAGCTGCAGGGACTGCCTGCAGGGGCCGTGCATAAGCCACCCGTTCAAGGGGGATATCAACAAGGTAGGTATCTGCGGGAAGGACAAGCATATTCTGGCGGCTCACACGCTGCTCAGGATGGTCATCAAGGGTACGATGGCATGCCTGGACCAGGCTTCCGATATCGCCGCCGATGCAGGCGGGGATTCCGAAAAAGCCGTGAGTTCGCTTTTCAGTGGGTTCGATGCTTCAAATATCCCGGGAATGCCTGCATCGGTCCTCGAGACCTGGAAGTCTGCAGGCGTTGTTCCTGAAGGAGTTGTACGCGATGTAATAAAGGCCTCACAGAAATTGGAAGGTGGAGTAACCACCGTTGAGGAAACGCTCCTTTGGACTTTCAAATGTGCTCTTTTGGGCTATGCGGCGTCGGTTTTGAAGGGTGAAGCCAAAAAGAGCCTGTTCGGTGAATTCAAGCCTGAAGTCGTGCCGACTGATATCGGTGCACTTGATCCTGAAAAGCCTAACCTGTTGATGTATGGTGAATTTAGTGCTGCACTCAAGGCCAAGATCGCCGCAGCCTGTGCAAGGGGAGGCGTAGGAGTATACGCGGTAGCTTCCGAACCTGTGCCCGGGGAGACGGTGGTGCCTTTGCTGACCAATCATGCATCCCAGGAAGTTCCGGTTATGACCGGAGCTGTAGATCTCATCGTGGCCGGTGACCAGTTTGTGAACCCCTCCCTGTCCAGTCTGGCAACACAGTGGAACGTCCCGATAATATCGGTACAAAGCCTCAAGTCCGGACCGGATGCCGAGGCTTTCGCCGTTTCAGTGGTTGAAAAAACCAAGGACAGCAAACGTATTAGAGCCTCCTTCACAAGGGATGTGCCCGGAAGCGAAAAACAGGCGTCGATGGGTTACTGCGCAGCGAATCTTGATATGAAAAAAATCGTTGACTCGATCGAAAAGGGCGACGTAAAGGGAATTGTCGCATTCGCAGGTTATGACAATACAAAATTGTCTCAGGACCTGGAATTAACGACGATGGCCGGGATTTTTCTTGAGTATGGAATTTTGTGCATCGCTGAAGGGGATGCCAGTGTGGCTCTTTCCAAATACGGCTATTTGACTGCTGGCGGTGATATTTCCTGCGCTGATGGAGTGAAGGCGACGCTCGAAGCCCTGGGAACCCCAGCGGTAATAGATGTAAGCGCCTATGGAATCGGTGATTTCCTCTGCGGCCTGGCCGAAGCGGCGGGTAAGAGCCTCAGTGACCTTCCTGTTGCTGCGGTTTTCGCGGAAGCCAGCCGAAGCGTCGATGTGATGAAGGCGATGGCGATGACAGCAATGGGAGTGGATACCTATTTCTGGCCCTTCCTGCCCGTGACCGGAAGTGACGACGTGGTGAAGGCACTTGGAGAATTCTGTAAAGCTACTTTCGGCGGACAGCTCCATGTGATCACCCGCAAGATCGAAGGCAGGGTGAAAGGGGCCATGATAGTAAAGGTGCTGACAGGGGAGGAAGGACCGGATGTGAGCGGAAATCCCTGGTACAGCAAAATCGGAGCCGAATTATGAGTTTTGTTAAATTGTCGGCCGATTGATTGGCGTGGGCCGGGTCAAATTTCTAAAATTGATCAAAAAGGCCGTGGAGGTTGTTCCTCCATGGCCTTTTTGGCTTGACGAACCGGTTGGTTTCTACTCCTACGGGTTTACCTTTTCAATTACCGAGAGTGCTCCTTCACAAATCGCCCCTTTAAAGCGTAGTTGAACCGCCGCCTTGAGCATGGAAAGCGTTATCGCGTGCTCCATTTTAGCCAACACGGCTAGAGAGGCGAGCGCGAAATCGGGCGATTTCAATCCCTGGGCCTTGAAATCGACGCTGTGAACCTGGGCGTCTGTAGCTGGGATTTCAACTCCTTTTACCCTGAGTACAAGTGCATCTTTACCCAGGGAGGCGATAATATTTTTCCTGCGAGCGACGCCCTCTTCTGCAAGGGCGATCATGACCGTGGGTTTTTCTATGCCGCTAAAGAGGATGTCTTCGGGCGAAAGAATGAGTTCACTGACAGAAGGTCCGCGAAGCACCGTGATGTTATACTCGTTTTTCTGGCTCGCCCTGAGTCCCGCGCTCATTCCCGCCATGCAAAGGATTTCGCCCGCCGTGAGTATCCTTTGCCCTGCGCTTCCGAGTAGCACAATTTCCTCGCGACGCGTGGAGGTAGAATCGAATTGAGCTTCTATGCCCTGTGGCGGGGAAGGCTTCTTTTCCATGGAGGCCACCCTACGGTATTGGTTGCCGTATTCTTCTCTGAGATTGCATTGAACGGGGCCTTCAAGTGGGGGCAGGCTGTCCAAATTTTCCTCTATAACGGATGGGGTCAGTTTGTTTCGCTTGGTGTATCTGCCGGTACACATGCCCCATATGTCCATAACTGAGAATCCGTTGAATTTTATGGCCTCCACCATTTTTTCGGGAAGATCTTTGCAGTAGCTGGAGCACCGGGTGACAAACGGGGCGCCTGCAGCCCGTACAAGCTCGGCGGCATCCATCGGGCGTTCGAGCCGGTTCAAGAAGCCGGAGCCGACAACGGCATCGGGCGGTGTTGTAAAAGAACACTGCCCGCCGGTCATTCCATAATTGAAATTATTAAGGATCAGCAACGTCAGATCGACATTGCGGCGGCACGCTGCGGCTAGATGAGCCCCCCCGATACCGAGCCCGCCGTCTCCCATGGTTACCACGACTGTGAGGTGTGGTTGGGCCAGCTTGATGCCGGTTGCATAGGTAAGCGCACGGCCATGGAGCCCGTGGAAGGCATGGGTGTTGAAGAAGGTATCGAAAAGTCCGGAACAGCCTATGTCGCTTACGAGAGCTACCTGGTTTCCCTCCAGCCCCATGGACTGAAAAGCCCTGTCAAGCGCCTTGGTGACCGTGTCGTGTGAACATCCGGGGCAGTAGGCGGGTGGGCGGTTTTTATTTATAAGGCTAGCCATTATTTATCACCTCCTCGATCGTCGCGGGGGAAATGAGATCTCCGTTCATACGTCCGAAAAAATCCACCTTTTTGTCGGACAGAACCCGCTGGATTTCACGGACATATTGACCAAGGTTCATTTCCACCACAACGATGCGCCTGTATCCTTCGGCTTTTGCCGAGATTAACTGCTCCGGCACGGGCCAAAGTGTCTTCAAAACCAGCAGCGAAACCGGCCGTCCCGAAGCTTTGAGATTTTTTACAGCCGCCGCTGCGGCCCTGGCGGTGACTCCGTAGGTGATCACGAGCGTGTCCGCTCCATCGGCGGCTTGTTCGTCGTAAAAGGTAAAACCACTTAAACCCTTGAGGATTTTATCAGCCAGTCTGCGGCGCTCTGAATCCATCTTTGCCGGGTCTATGGTTATGAAACCGTCTTCGCCGTGAGTCGAGGATGTCTGGCGCACGAGCACCTTCCCGCCGATTGGCAGAAACGGCGGAACCCCGCTTTCATCCGTAACCCTGAACGGCAGGTAAGGTTCTTTCTCTGGAGCGAACTTCCTTTCCTTTAGCGGAGGCGTGACCCAGTTGTCCATGTCCACGCCTTCGCGCGTCATTCCGATTTCTTTGTTCGAAGCTATGAAAACCGGGCACCTGAATTCTTCGGCAAGGTTGAAAGCATGTACGGTCAACTCGTAACAGTCCCGGACATCGACGGGGGCAAGCACGATGACCGGAATTCCGCCGCTGTTTCCCCAGCGGAGAAATTGAATGTCGCCGTCGGCTCCCCTTGTGGCTGAACCGGTGGAGGGCCCGAGGCGCTGCACGTCGATTATCACGATGGGGATCTCGCTTCCAATCGCGAATGATATATGTTCGCTGTAAAGACTTATGCCGGGCCCCGATGTGGCGGTCATCGCCTTGAGCCCCGCCATCGAAGCACCCAGGCAGGCGCCAGTGGATGCTATTTCATCTTCGCATTGAAGGCATATCCCCCCTGCCGGGGGAAGCAGCCTTACCATCGAGGCAAAAACCGTCGTTGCCGGGGTTATCGGATAACCGGCGAAGAAACGGCATCCCGCTGCGAGGGCGCCGAGGCCTATGGCTTCGTTTCCTTCCATGAAGGTCATGGCCATTGTTGTTCTACCTCCTTTTTTAAATATGAATGAGTAATCCGCCCGGTTTCAGCCAAATAACCCCGGGCGATCCTTGCGTTTACCCTAATTATAATTAATCGAGTTGAAGGTAAAGTTTTTTCAGGGCCAAAATTTTTATTCTTCCGGTGGCAGCGGGTTTTGATAAGAATAGATGGTTGGATTTGCAAATACTTCCCTGCGGCATCGCGGCAGGGGAGTATTTGTTGTTATTTGGTGTTCTTGCTTTGGCTGATTTTCTTCCAGAGTAATCTTATCTGGGGGGAGAAAAGAGACAGAGCGGCCAAGACGATTAAGGTGGCGCTTAGAGGCGTACCGATCAAGGCCAGGGGGTTGTTATTGGATATGAGCATGGTTTGCCTGAGGTTTTCTTCGGCGATGGGGCCAAGCACGACGCCTAGAATAACCGGAGCAAGGGGATAATTAAAGCGTTCCAGGAAGAATCCTATGGCGGCGAACGCAATCATGATCCAAATATCGCCGAAGCTGTTTTGGATTGCGAAGGTACCTACGATGCAGCATATGACGATACCCGGTCCTAAAACAGTATAAGGAAGCGCGATCACTTTGACGAAATAGTTAATAAAAATTTTGGCCAGAAAAATAATCACCAGGTTCGCGATGAACATGCCGACGAAAATGGTATAGGTGAGCTGGGGCTGTTTGAGAAAAAGCAGGGGACCCGGCTGCATGCCGTGAATCAGGAAGGCGCCGAGAATGATGGCGGTTCCCGCACTTCCTGGTATGCCCAGCGTGAGCAGGGGAACCATGGCCGAGCTGCAGGCGGCGTTGTTCGCCACCTCGGCTGCGGCGACGCCCTCTGGAGCCCCGGTCCCATATTTCTCCGGGTTCTTGGACCATCTGACCGCTTCGCTGTAACTTACAAAAGCGGCCGTTGTAGCTCCCACCCCCGGGAGGATCCCGATAAACGTCCCGATTAGTCCGGATCGGGCGATTAAGCCCTTCAGCCTGTAAAGAAGTTTCAACGAGGGCAGCTTGGCCCGTGTTTTGGATTTAACTTTTTCGATTTCAATTTTTTTTACGATCCTGCTCACGACTTCGGATACTGCGAAGAGGCCTATGATCACCGGGATGAAACTGACGCCGTTCAGCAGCGCATTGGTCCCGAACGTGAACCGCTCAAACCCGGAAATCCTGTCAATGCCGATGCAGCCGACAAAAAGGCCGATGAGGGCTCCGGCGATGGCTTTCACCTCGTTTTTCGTCCCGAAACTGCTGACAACGCTAAGGCCGAGAATGGAAATTGCGAAATACTCCGGTGCACCGAATTGCAGGGCAACTTCGGCGAGTTTAGGCGCAATCAGGGCCAGGGCTATCGCTCCGATCATCCCGCCGATCACCGAGCTGGCGATGTCCAGCCCCAAGGCTTCGCCTGCCTTTCCCTGCTTGGCCATGGCGTGGCCGTCCAAAGTCGCGGCGACGCCCTCCGGTGCTCCAGGCGTCCGAAAGAGAATGCCGCTGATTGAGCCGGAATAAACCGAAGCCACGTAAATAGAGATCAAAAGCAGAAGGGCGGCGGTCGGCCCCATCGTGTAGCTTACCGGGACAGCCAGAGCCAGGGCCATCGTACCGCTGATACCGGGGATCGCTCCCGAAAGAATCCCCAGGCTGGAGCCCAATAACAACAGAAAAATATGCCATGGGGTGAAGCAGGTCTGCAATCCACTGAACCAGTACTCAAGCATGAAGAAACTCCTTGTATTACAATCCTAGAGCGATGCTGATGGTGCGGAAGATTCCGTGACCTTTGGGCAGCGGGACGAAAAGCAACCTGCCGAAGGCGACATAAACCAGGAGCATGATGCCCGTAATACTGAAAACGTAAGTTTTTATACGTTTGGCACCGATAAGCATCATAATGCAAAAAATCAGAACAGGGGTGAGGCAGATGAATCCAACGGTTTTCAACAACAAGACATAACCGATTATGATGCCGAAGAAAACAGTGAAACGTATCCAGCTGACTTCCTCTTTCGATTGTTCGCCGGCTTTTGATTTTTTCCACTGTACGATATGCCTGACCGTGAGAATCGCACCACAGAACATCAACCCGATCAAAATGATCTGGGGCCAAAAATCCGCCCCCATTTTCTGGTAAGCCTCGAAAGTTTCGAGAGTAAACGAATGGATGTAGAGAAAAAGGGCAACACAGAATATGGCCAGGCTCACTAAAATTTCACCAATCATAAATGGCATCCTGTCGTTTATCTAGGCAGGCAATCAGGTCGGCAAAACCTGACTGCCTGCCACTTTACAGTGTGAAGGTATTATTTCACATAACCCAGCTCTTCAAGGACCTTGGAAAAGACTTCCTTTTCTTTCTTGATGGCCTCTTTCAGCTCGGCAGGCCCCATGTATCCGGGCCTGAGATCGAGGAGGCGGCTTTTTTCCATCGTTTTATAAGTACTCGCTTCCATCGCTTCTTTAAACACCTGATGGAGATATTCGATCCTTTCCGGTGGTGTGCCCACTTTACAGCCTATACCCCGCCATCTGCCTAAGGTCACGTCATAACCGAGTTCCGGAGCCGCAGGAATATCGGCGAAAGGTTCTTTCTGGACCCTGTCCTCTTTAAACACGATCAACGCCTTGAGAGATCCCTGTTCCAGCAGGGACACGGTGGGGCCGAACTCCTCGAACATCGCATCGATGTGTCCGCCCAAAACCTGCGCGTGCATTTTTCCGGCGGAATCATAGGGAATATAATTGCATTCAATCCCGGCTTCCTGCATGAATACATTGACAGCGACTTCATCGAAACCTGCGGAACCTGTCCCGCCGATGCTTACCTCTCCGGGATGAGCCTTTGCGTATTCGATAAATTCCTGGATGTCTTTAAAGGGAGTGCCCTTCGATTTGCTCTTGGCGGTGGATACCTGGATCGTGGCGGTATCGTATTGACAGCGGATTATAGGTTCAAAATCTTCGATTCCTAGTGGCTTTCCTTCGTACTTAGCTCTTTGGAGCACATCATTGATGGGCAGGTCATTGCCTATGGAGGTGATGGTGTATCCGTCCGCGGGCTGGTCCATCGTGTAAATCATGCCGTTCGCCCCCGCAGCACCGGGGATGTTGATGATTACCAGAGGAGCAGGCAGCATTTTCCGGGCCGGAATGCCTATCGTCCTGGAGAAAACGTCCGTTCCCCCTCCCGGTCCGTACCATAGGTTCCACTCGATTTTTTGTTCCGGATAATCTTCGGGCTTCGGAATGTCGGCTGCAAAAGCCAGAGGGGTTAATAAAAAGGCAAGTGAAAACAAGCCAATAACAAAAATGCCGAGTTTTTTAAATCTTTCATTTCCCATAACGTTCCTCCTTTTTTAAAAAGCATTAAAAGGTTGCGTTTGGTGATTAATTATTTTAATGATGAACAAAAAAACTTAACTTTTAATTTGAAAAGATATTAAATTGAACATATCACTATCTTTTTATATCAAGTATGATTCTAAAATAAGCTCGTTTCCATCCAATTTTTTAAATGGCTTTAATAATATTTTGAGACAAATATAACATCTCGGTTGAAAAAAGGATTTGTGGTCAGCCATGGCCCTACCACCTTTGATTTACTAATAAATTTCCTAGAATATGCCCAAAAATCAACATTATAATATACAAGTTACCCTATCAATGCATCTAAATGACAGATCTGAGAAGCTTTTTTGGCAATTTTAATGAAAAATATAGTAGTAGAAATAAACAGAACAGTCAAGAAAAAACAAAAAAACAGGAAAAAAGTCAGGTAGACACTTCTAAG
>JAWOBE010000133.1:0-4833 GCA_046498185.1 Desulfatiglandaceae bacterium
CCCGCGTCGCCGGTGAACAGGGACGAGCCGTTGTGGACCTCCGCGATACGGCTGCCAAGTGGGCTTTTACCAGTGGGGGCGACCATTTTGGTCAGTTTGTTGACCAGGAACAGCAGCTGACCGTCGCTGGAACGGGTGATCAGCGAAAGCTCATCCCCGCCATGCTGCACAACAAAGCGATGGTCGGACATGTCCTTCTTGCCGCCCATGCGCTCGAGGTCCATCTTCCAGCTCTTGCCGTACGGCGGATTGGAGAGCATGAAATCAAACTCGCCGGATGGGAAGGCGTCGCGGGAGAGCGTCGAGCCGAACTTCATATTCTCCGCGCCGGCCCCTTCCCCCTTGAGCAGCAGGTCAGCCTTGCTGATGGCGTAGGTCTCGGGGTTGACCTCCTGGCCGAACAGGTGGATGGAAACGTCTTTGCCCCGGCTGTTGGCAAGATCGCGCAGGGTATCTTCGGCCACGGTCAGCATGCCGCCGGTGCCGCAAGCACCGTCATAGACGCGGTAGGTGGCCGATTGGATGTGGTCGGCAATGGGCCAGAAAATCAGATTGGCCATCAGCCGGACAACGTCGCGGGGCGTAAAGTGTTCGCCGGCCTCCTCGTTGTTTTCCTCGTTGAAGCGGCGGATCAGCTCCTCGAAGATGGTGCCCATGGCGTGGTTGTCCAGGCCGGGCAGA
The DNA here is from genome assembly GCA_046498185.1 of Desulfatiglandaceae bacterium. Classification (GTDB taxonomy): domain Bacteria; phylum Desulfobacterota; class DSM-4660; order Desulfatiglandales; family Desulfatiglandaceae; genus CAYXDR01. The sequence goes on from JAWOBE010000133.1 coordinate 682, forward strand.
CGGACGTTGCCCCCGGCGTCGCGGACGGGATGGGGGCTTAAGTTGATGTCCGGGTCGAGGAATTTTTCAATGAGGGGGCCGAGTGCGTCGGCATCGATCAGCGTGGAAATCTGATTGCGGAATTTGAACTTGTCAAGAATCTCCTGGATATTTGGTGAAAAGCCGTCCAGGTAGGCCTCAAAGTCCGCCTTGAGCTGCTGCTGCTTGGCGCGGGCCTGTAGGTCGCGAAGCCTAAATGGTGATTCGTTATAAAAAGCGTGGTTGGCGTCCGGACCAGCCGCCTTGGACAAAGCGCCGACCTTGTTGACAACGCCCGCCTTGTCGAGCTTCTCGCTCATCTCGAGCACATCCTGCTTGGTGGATTCCAGGCAGGCATCAAGACGACGGATCACCGTCATGGGCAGGATAACGTCCCGATACTTGCCCCGTACGTATACGTCGCGCAGAACGTCGTCCGCGATGCCCCATATAAAATTGGCAATCCAGTTCAGTTGCCCGTTTTCCATTCAAACTCCCGTTATTTGTATTTTCATGTGCATAGTATTGGCTTAACGATCTGCTCAGGGGCGGCGCGCTTTTTGTCGTCCCCTGAAGCAGAGAGGTTATGAATGTTTAATCCTGCTTTTATTAAAAAGGGACATCATCATCTGTAAAAGATACAGTTGAATTTGCTTCAATTATTTTTTCAGGCAACGGCACCTTATATACTAGCATTAGATCGAGAATATCATTTCTGTCCATGAATAGAATTTGACTTCTTTGTGAGGCATCAAGCTTTTCGCCAAGCCAATTTTTAGCTTGTTTGGTTATCTCGCCGCCCGCAATAATAATAGCATGATCTACAAGGCATTTTTTGTTTGTTTCTGGATCAAAAACCACATGTCCCAGCATCATCTGGACTTCAGCATGCACCTCGCCGATATTCGAGTTTTTCGATTTAGCAGCAGCATCCAATTTTCCTTTTTTTACTTGGATACCAAAGTAGATATTGTGGAAAGTTGGGAGCCGATACTTCATCCATACGTCTTTGCCGTATTCCAATGCTTTATCTTTATGGCCGGCTGCAGTGATTCTTTGAAAACCTAATTGGCGGAACATTGGTAATAAAATATCTTCGGTAATTTCATCTTCAGAAGCATTATCAAAATATTCTTGGAGTTGTGTACGAATTTTTTTCTCTTCAGGAGTCCAAGCTCTTTGAGGTGCTGCTACACTTGTGGAAGGTACTTTTGTATCAATGTTTCGTAACTGGCATATATTCGCTTCATCATAAAAGGCCTCGAACCCTTCGCGATTGAGGCTGATGTTTAATTGTTGTAGAGCATTTGACCTGTCCGGTCCTTCGTTAAGGGCATCTGACCTGTCCATCAGCTCCCTTATTACTCTTATAAATCCATCAGATACCAACTGATGACTACAAGTTGGCATAGATAAGATTTTTTCCAGGACATCTACAACCCACCATTTTCTTGTACTGCCATCGTGGATAAAACAATCAAATTCACAATCTTCAAAAAATTCTGTGAGATAAGAACTTGAACGATAAACGAAATAGCTTTTATCTTGTTCAAAATTGCCACAAATCATGTCAGCTATTTCGTTTAGAGTCTTCTTTTTAAATTTAGCTGGCATAATACGTCATTGGATTTGATGGAATATGATGAATGTTAATTCATAACGAGAGGGCTTTGCCGCGAAGGAACCGAGTCGGCAACAGCCCTTGGTTCGGTATAAGTGGAAACACAAATTTTTTACTTACCTTGTTCTATTGCTTCTACAAAGTCTGCGATAGCAAAATAATTCGCAGAAGGTGGTTCATTAGCTTTGGTGCTGACTTCGTATATTTGACTTTTCCATCGACCTGTTCTCACATCTTCGATAAAACGTTCCCCATTAATCCCTCCGCCACCACGACCAACCCACCATTCTGCACCGCCTTGGAATGCTTCAAGTAATGCGGCTCCACTTAGCTTGATATCAGAATATCGACCACGATGTGCAAATGCCTCAGTTTTTTCATAGATGTCATCCGCACGCTTCAATATTTGATCGTTATCGAAATACTTTGATAGTTCATTCCATCGGACAACCCTGTTCCCAAAGGTTGATGTAGCACTCTCATCCATCTCATATTTGGATGAACAAAGTCCAACGAGTTGAATATTATATATTTTGGTAAGGCTCTGAACCTCTGCAATATCTTTTTTAAAAACCTTATTCTGATCGCAATCAAATCCTCCAGCCGCCTTCGCTTCAATGATGACAATAGACTGTTCTCCGAATAGGCACAGATCAAAAGTACGCTTTGGTGAATATAGTTTACCCTTGCGGCCACGGTGTTGCCAAAGGTCCCGATAAAAACAGACCTCATAGCCGATCTCCCATTCTCCATTAATGGGTAGATTTAAATTGAGATGTTCAGATATGAAACGGATGAAATTTTCGATTGGCTCTGAGTTTACTAGCTCATAAAGTCTTTGGCAAAAAAAACGTTCATCCCGAGTTACTTCAGCCCAACGGGCACCACCAAAATACCTAAATCCCATTCCCCCCCCTATATGGTTATATGGTAGCTTGTATACCGAACAATAAAGTCACCTGCAGGTGTGAAGCGGTAGCGAAACACCTGTCAGATGCACTGATAGGTTCGCATTTGCTCTATTCTTCAGTGAAATAATCGAAATCAATGCGCTTAAGTTCATAGGTTGCATCTATGGAAACACCGACATTAAAATCCATCATAAACTGTGCGAATCTCTGCCCGTTGATAAGAATAATCTTGCTGTCGATCGAAGATGCGTAGTCATAAGCGCCTTGGGAAAAATCAGATGTTGTTATGAAAATTCCTTTTCTGGCCCGTTTACCTTGTAATGCACCTGCAAATTTTTGGATTTCCGGACGACTAACGACATTATCCCATTTCTTCGCTTGGATATAAATTATGTCAAGGCCCAGCCTGTCTTCCTTAATGATGCCGTCAATACCTTCATCACCACTTTTCCCAATAGCTTCACCGGCATCCTTAAGTGAACCGCCATACCCCATTTTGACCAATACATCGACAACTACACGCTCGAAAAACGAGGCTGATGAATTTTTGAGCTGCGCTAAAATCTCAGTGCTCAGAGTTTCCTTTAAATTTTCATAGGCATCTTCAATTTGTTCCTCTGGCGTTGTGGACAATTCGAGCTCAGTTGAGCTTTCCTTTTCATGGGATTTTTTGTATTTTTGGCGATGTGCTTCCCGGCGCTCTGCATATTCCGGAAATTGGGATAGGTAATTCATGTCTATTCTTTGCGGGCCTTCCTTTAAAACCTTTTTGCCTCTATTGGTAATGCGAAAAACCCCACGCTGTGTATTTTCAATAAGCTTGGCAGCTTTCAAATGGGACCGTGACCATGCTATGCGGTTGTCAAACAAAGCCTGCCTGCCGCTTGGCAGTAACTCTTTCCGCTCCTTGTCTGATAATTCAAATTTCCTGGCTAAATAATCAATCGCTTCCCTGTTCGTATGCTCTTTTTCATCTGCACAAAATTTCAAAAGGGGAAGCATAATTGTTTGGAAATCAGGTATCGTCATACCCACCTCAGTTCCTGACTATGTAAACGTTTGCCTGATGGAGCCCGCAAGACAGGTCCGCATGCCTTTCGGGGGGCAGTTTCTATGCAAGGGCTCGCTCATCGTTTCAAGTACGCTTCGTTTCCGTGAATCCAGGCGAAGTGAAGTTTGGGAGTCCTGTTTCCCTCTGCCTTTAAAATCATGTCAATCTGTGCAGTCCCGCCGAACAATTTGACAAAATTGGCAAAATCCTCGAACGTTCAGCATAACCGGCCGGGAAATAGCTGCAAAGCGAAGCGGAGCTGCTGTTTCCCGGACCGAGTTCATGCTGTGGTTGGCGTTATTGGATTAGTTTGAGCAGGTCATGAAGTTTTTCACGGAGATCAGGCAGCTTGTTTGAAGCAACATCCCAAACAATCGTATAGTCAACACCGAAATAATCATGGATCAACCGGTCCCTCATCCCCGAAACCTTACGCCATTCAACCTCCGGTTGCATTGCTTTGATATCTTCGGGCAGTTTTTTTGAAGCTTCTCCGATAACCTCGACACTTCGGACAAACGCCCTTTTGAGAGTCTCATCGCGGACAAAAG
>JAWOBE010000046.1:0-14487 GCA_046498185.1 Desulfatiglandaceae bacterium
CCCAGAACACTCGCTGCCTTGCTGATCGTGGCAATGGTTACGTTACAGGAATCTTCATTGAGGAGACGGTCCAAGGATGATCTGCTGGTGTTCATACGGCTTGCCATCTCTGTCTTGGGTATGCCTCGTTCCTCCATCATGGCCTTAATCTGGTGTGCAAGGGTCTTTTTTAAGGCGTTCAACTGGACCTGCTCGTATATGTCTTCTTCCTGGAGAAAATCTTCAAACTTTTGTCCGACGTGCTTTTTGTTGATCATGCGCATCCCTCCATCTGCTTCTTTCGGTTCCGGGCAAGGTCGAGATCCCGTTTTGGGATTTTGGTGGTTTTTTTAACAAAACCGTGAAGTAGGTACAACCGATCGGATTCTGAAAAGAATAGCACCCTTGCTATCCGGCCGCCCGAAATTCTGGAACGTATCTCAAACATCCCATCGCCGATGGGCTCGCATTTGGGCGGCCCCTCCCTCAGGGCGCCTATCCAGATATGAGCTCTCAAACACGACACTTCATTCCACTATCATCTCCTCCCCATCACTATACCCTCAAATACCTCCACAAAAATATCACCACGCCAACTTCACTGCTGCGCACTCCCCGGCTCCTTTTTAATGAGCATAAGCGGGTCCGTTTCCATTAGCGCCGGGGTTTTCCCGCACGAACATCCTCCTCTACACCAGTGCTGGTGCACCGGTGCCCTCGAATCGAGGGTTCCCCGATGAGAGTCTTTTACCGATTTCGGCCCAAGGCCAAAATCGGTAAAGGAGTTACAAATTTGTATAAAATGGTGGATCCACCTCCATTATTGCGGAGCAATCCTTATCCTGTAGGAGCGACGCCTATTGCTTCATGTTTCATGTTCTGTGGGAGCGGATTGCATCCGCGATATCCGCATGTTTCGGTTGAAGAGCCGAAAAGATTGGGCCTCTCGCCCGCAAAGAACAGAGGGAAAAGCATGGGCCGATACTCATCGGTGAATGGCGATGAGGATATACGCCCGGGGAAATGCATTCAAGGCCATTTCATAATTCGAGAAATTTCTTCGAGAATATCGCGCAAATCAGGGTTGTTCGATGGGAGGATATTTGATTCGGTGGTTTGATGCTTATGATGCGGATAGGTCGAAAGACCCAGTTTCCTATGATGTCCAGTATTGTCATAGCGAAAAATGAAATCGCCTGAGGGAGACATGTATTGATATGCATACATAAATCTATCTGGCTGTAATTCAACATCTATAAACTCACGTATGTGAAGGGTCGAATTGTCTCTAAGATATACATCTGCACGGATAAACCCTTGATAACTACTCCTCTTGTCAAATAAAATTTCAGAAGAAAAAACAAATGGGTTTGAATCAATGATATCTTTAAATTTCTGAAAATATATTTCAATTTTCAAATCGGATACCTCTGAGCGTTTCGGCTTTCTCCTTCAGCCTTTCCAGCATTCTGAATTCGCCGATCCACTCCACATACTCGAGATTTTCTTCCATTTCGTCATTTTCAAAGCGATTGATGAATTCATCAGTGGTCAGGGAAAATTTCTTTTCGAAAAGACGTAAAGATTGTTCCGTTCTGTGTATCCCGGCATCCAGGAGCCTTAATTCATTATTTATAGCTGCTTCCACCAATGGCTTCAGTTGTCGCTTCTGGTTTGAAATCAGCCTTAGCTCGCCCATCTCTTCACCTCTCCTTTCCCTTCGATGATTGCCTTTGATTATCTTGCAGCACGCCGATATTAAATTCTTTATCGGCGAGCTGCCTTAGTGGCATTAAAGGCAGAGTGTGGAAAAATAGTATGCGAGGGAAGCTCGAAAGTCAATAAATGGGAATGGTCGGTTTTGGCGTCTCAGAGCGGCGGTGTGAGTGTAAGTGTTCGTGGCGCCTGCGGCGTGGGGTTTGACTCGCGCAAAGCAGCAAGGCGCAAGGAACAGCAAGAAAGACAGTGGTCAGCCCGCACACCCGTAGGTCGGGTTTCCATACCCGACACCTTTTGTAGGTCAAAGATTCTAAGGGATTGTGACTCGCGCGAAGGCGCAGAGGCGCAGAAAACAGCAAGAACAGCGGGATAAGGATACTCATCGGTGAAAGGCGATGAGGACATACGCCCGGGAAAATAAACACGTTGATTTTCCCGCACGAACATCCTCCACTGCACCCGTGCTGGTGCACCGGTGCCCTCGAATCGAGGGTTCCCCGATGAGAGTCTTTTACCGATTTCGGCCCAAGGCCAAAATCGGTAAAGGAGTTACAAATTTGTAGATAATAGGGGGAACCCTGTTTTTTTCCCTCACGGTGTAGGTCGTCATTGCCCCGATGGCCAGGTTAAAATGCCCCGGCGACAGAGTTAAGTTAGGGGTACCAATCCTGTGTTGAAAGGTCCATGTTTTTTCCTTTTTCATCCTGCTTTTTTCTTTTATTTTCAGCTAGCCTTGCCGCGGCTTCCTTGAGCCGATAGCTCTTTCCCTCGAACTTGAGCAGATGCCCCCGATGGAGGAGGCGAAATAGAATAGAATGGAAGATCGGGCTCTCCATCTCCGCCTCCGATACCCCCGTAGGTGAGCGTAGCGAACCGAAGGGGGTGTCGAAATTTCCTCTCCTGGTTCATGCGACAACTATCCTGGCACAGGGGGAATATAGCGTAAGAAGGCAACGGGCAACTGGTGTGGCTCACGTAGGATATCGTTGGTTCACATTGCTTTGAGATATCAGAAAACTCAATCGGTCCAATGGCTTATCCAGGCACACATGACAGGGTCTGTCAGCCGGAAGGAGCCATCGGACTCTTTTTCTATAAGATCCATGGAGAGAAGCACGTGGACGGCACGCTGAGTGCCTCCGACGCTGAGTCCGTGGCGCTCCAGAAATTCCCGTGCATAGGGCAGATGCGGCGCTTCCAGTGCCATAGCTTTTAGAACGGTTCTTTGAACCAGGGTAAGCGCGCTCCATGTGGCCTCGAAATCCGCCGTTTCCATTTCAACCAAAGCCTTATAGGCGGATTGAACAATGGCGGCATCACATTCTTTTTGTGAGAGGTCCCATGCAATGGACGCGAGTTTCTGAACATAATAAGGATAGCCGCGGACCCTGTCGTAAATAGTCCCTGCAATTCCCTGGGGGCAAATTTTCCCGCTTCGTTCAAAATGTGCTCTTATGTAGTCGACAAAGTCGTTTCGTGGGACCTCTCCAAGGGGATATGCAAAAGCGCTTTTATAGAAAGCCCGGGATTTATCGGAAAACATTTCTTTCAGGATTCGCCTTCGACTTCCGACAAAAACGTAGGATATTTCCCTGTGAAGCTGGATGTGCGATCGAAAGAGCCCTTCGATGCGTTTTGATTCGGGCAGTTCCGTAATCTCCTGAAATTCATCCAATGCCACGCAGGCTGGAACCCCTCTGCTGGTAACGTAGCGGTAAAGACTTTCCAGAACATCTTCCAGCAGTGCCCCGGATTCATTGCTTTGATCGAGACGCACGGAAACACTGTAGCCATCGGGTTTGATTTCAATGCTCGGGATCACGCGTTTAAAGAGATCTTTCAGCCGTTCCGCAAGAGTCTGCTGATTTACACCCCGGCCTATCCCCCTTATGAGGGCCGATGAGAAACGGGAAACCATATCCTTCTCGGAGAGTATGGGAAAAAGATCCACGTAGACAGTCAGCATGCCCTCTTGATCCAGCAGATCGAGGGTCTTTTTTACCAGAGAGGTTTTGCCATATCTTCGGGGCGAAAAGAGAAGCACGTTATTTCCGTTTCGGGCATGGCGGACAAGATCCTGGATTTCCTTTTCCCTGTTGCAGAAGCTGTCGGCCTGAGCAATTGAAAGGCTGAATGGATTCGACATGTTATCTCCAGATACTGTTTGTACCGCTTTTGAATTATGCTATCGCAATTATTCATAAAGAGTACCGTCTTGTCAACGATGATTTAATATTTTTCCACTACTGTAGGAGCAACGTCCTCGTCTCTATATCTGCTTGAAGACCCTAAGGGATTATTGGATCACGCGGAGGCGCCGCAGAGAGGCGGTGTAGGTGTAAGTGTTCGTGGCGCCTGCGGCGTGGGGTTTGACTCGCGCAGGCCGGCGGCAGGCCGCAAAGAACTGCGGGAAAAGTCGGGAATGGAATCGCGACCTATCGACATCCGTGCATGTAGGCCGGGTTTCATTACCCGGCTTGCCCGGCTGACAGGTGGATTGTCTGTGTCGGAAACGCGAAGACGATCTCTTCTTCCTTGAATTTCTTGAATATTTTAAGGTTTATCTCCTGTTGGACATTGGCATAGATATTATAATCCGGAGAAAGAATATAATAAACAGTTTCGATTTTGAGTGAAAAGTCACCATAACTGATAAAATGACAACGGTCAAAACGGGTCAGCTCGACAGATGAAATTATATCTTTGATCATTTCGGGGATAAGCTTCAATTTTTCGTATTCCGTATTATATTCCACACCTATAGTAAAAGCTATGCGGCGCTCAAGCATCCGTTTATAGTTCCGGATTCGGCTGGAGAGCAAATCAGTGTTTGAGAAAACGAGCTGCTCCCCGCCCAGGCTCCGGAGCCTGGTTGTCTTCAGCCCGATGTGTTCTACAGATCCGAGAAATTCCCCGACGATAATAAAATCACCCACCTTGAAAGGCTTATCCAGGAGAATCGAAAGCGAGGCGAACAGATCAGCCAGGATGTTTTGGGAAGCCATCGCGATCGCAATGCCTCCCACACCCAGACCAGCAACAAGGGTCGTGATGTTGAATCCCAGGTTATCAAGAACAAGCAGAACAATGAACGCCCAGACGATAACCCGCGCAAGTAAAGTGGCCACCGCTATTCCGGATGGAATTTCCTCTTGATCTGTTTTGCTGATCACATATCCGGACACGAATTTTGTGATTAAAAAAGCGGCCCAAATGCCGATTTGTATCCCTCCGGCTATCACGGCGAGATAACTCAGAAACGTTTCCAGCGAAGCCGGGAGGGCAAGAATTTTGCTGCCGGCGTATATTGAAATGATGAAAAGAACGAATCTTTTGGTTCGGTGGAACATCTCGGCGAGAACCAGGCCGATATCACCAGTAAATTTTCCCTGCAGCGAGGTGAAAGTGCGGCCGAGAAACTTTGCGATGATGCTTAAAACAACTGTTCCTAAGATAATAATGAACAGCGCAATGAACCATTTGTCGACGGTATTTCCCAGTATGCTTTGCCCAAGCAGGTTCATCGACTCCTCCATTAAAGTGCGGGAACCGCTGAAATGCAGCGAGTACATTTCCATCGGTTCTTTCCTGGTATATTTGTCCGTGAAAGTCTAAAAATAAAAAATATCTTGTCCCGTCGATTGCATCAATACATAATGTCATGTATTTTACCGCCCATCAAACGTTTTGAAAGGAGTCTACTTATGGCTGAAAAAGCTGAGCATCTCGACGGCGCGATTCTCCAGAGAGACAAGGAAACCTATGCCATTGTTCCGAGGACGCCGCTGGGAATCGTGACCCCGGAAATCCTCGAGACCATTTCAGGCGTAATAAAAAAGTACAACATCCCGGTCGTGAAGATCACTTCCGGGCAGCGCATGGCCCTGGTAGGCCTCAAGGAAGACGATGTGGCGCCGGCGTGGAAAGACCTGGGCATGGATGTGGGAAGGGCTTCTGAGTTGTGTGTACATTACGCACAGGCATGCCCTGGAACCGCAGTGTGCCGTTTCGGGGTCCAGGATTCCCTGGGAATGGGTGCTGAACTGGAGAAGCTTTTCATTGGAATGGAGCTTCCTGCAAAGGTCAAGTTCGGAGTCTCCGGCTGTCCAATGTGCTGCGGGGAAAGCTATGTGCGTGATGTGGGTGTCCTGGGTAAAAAGAACGGATGGACGCTTATTTTCGGAGGCAACAGCGGAGGCCGGCCCCGCATCGGCGATGTCATCGCCGAGGATCTTGACAAGGAAGAGGCCATATCTCTCACCAGGAAATGTCTTGAATATTATGCGGCGAACGGTAAAAAGAAGGAACGAACAGCACGCTTTATCGAACGTACGGGGATCGATGCACTTAAAAAAGCGGTCCTTTGATGTGGGGGGTATGATGACGGATAAGAAAGCAGATCTGGCAGGTCCGGGTATCAGCACTTATGAAGAGGTTGATAAGATTCTTCCCAGGAATTATCAGGACCTACTGGGTCCCAAGGACCGGATGAAGGCACTGTTTAAGATAAAAAATTTTATCGAGCAGAACCTGTGCAAGGAACTCAACCTTTTCATGGTGCCGGTTCCTCTGATCGTATCCAGGGACAGCGGGGTCAATGATTACCTGGACCGGGATGGTTCGCGGACTCCCATTGAATTTTCCTGTGGTTTGGGACTGGAAAAGGGGATCGAAGCTCAGGTGGTTCAGGCCGCCACTAAATGGAAACGGATGGCGCTGAAACAGTTCGGCTGTGAGGTGGAAGAAGGGATCTGCACGGATATGAGAGCAGTCAGGAAGGACTACTTCCTGGATCACGATCATAGCGCCTATGTCGATCAATGGGATTGGGAACTTGTGATAAATAAAGGCATGCGCAACCTGGATTTCCTGCGCGACATAGTCGAGAAAATCTGGTCGGTTATTTATGAGGCCGATCAGATGATCAAAAAAGATTTCCCGGCTCTTAATACCGGCAAGTATCCGGATATACCAAAAAAGATCGAATTTTTCCACGCCGAAGAGATCCTGGAGCGCTATCCGGATCTCACCCGCAAACAGCGGGAAACGGCGATGGTCCGGGATGTGCACTCTGCGATTTTCATCGTCGGCATCGGTTCAGTCCTGGAGGACGGATATCCGCATGAAATGAGAGCGGCGGATTATGACGACTGGATCACGCCCACGATCAAAAAAAACGGAAAACAGTTCCACGGCCTCAACGGCGATATCCTTGTGTGGAATCCGGTGACGAAGCGCCGACATGAACTGACATCCATGGGTATTCGTGTGACGAAAAAGACAATGGCCCAGCAACTCAAGGAGGCGGGGCAGGAGCATTTTCTTGAGCTGCCTTATCATCAAGCGGTTCTCAACGATGAAATCCCGTTGAGCATCGGAGGGGGCATCGGTCAGTCCCGCACCTTCATGTACTTGCTGAGAACCGCTCATATCGGGGAAGTCAGTGTCACGGTCTGGCCGGAGGTCCTTAAATCGATTTGTAAAAAGAAGAATATTCATATTCTGGAATAAAATTTTGGCGGCATCGAAAAACGTCCCATCCCGGCCTTATCGGCGTCGGGGTCGGGATCGGTATCGGGGTCGAAAAGATCGCCGGTCAATTTCCGACACCGACCCGGAGGGACATGGTTGTTTTGACGTTTTGCGGTTTCATCCATTTTGATCCATAGGAGCTGAAATGCCCTGCGGTTTCGACGATGCCATGAAGAGGTTCGATTTTCGCGGCATTCATCCGCTGATATTCATGGGCACGGCAAGCGACCGCTACGCGGGATGGCTCGGCCAGGTCTACAGGGCCGAGCGTTACCACGGGCGCATCACCTCGCGCACTCACAGCGTCGGGGGGAAATCATTCACCGAAAGGGTGGTTCCGGTCGAAAGCGTTGTTGAATATTTCCGGCACTTTCGGGTTCTGGAGCTTGATTTCACGTTTTACGATACCCTTCTGGATGCCCGAGGCAATCCTACCCGGACCCATCAAGCCTTGAGCGCGTATGCGCGCCATTTACCCGGGGACGGGGCTTTATTCCTGAAAGTGCCCCAAATAATTTTTGCCCAAAAGATTCGTCGTAAAAACGGGTACATCGCTAATGAAAATTACCTCGATCCCGCGGTTTTCATGAAACGCTTCTACGAACCGGCTATTGGGCTCCTGTCGCACAGGCTTTCCGGTTTGATCTTTGAACAGGAATACCAACGTTCGGCCGACCGGGTCTCTCCCGACGCGTTCGCCAAGGGCCTGGATCAATTTTTTTCGTCGGTTCCCCGCGACGGTCGATACCATGTGGAGATCCGGACAAGTGGGTTGTTGACCGACCCGGTATTTGAAGTAATGAAACATTACGGGGTCGGCCAGGTTCTCAGCCACTGGACATGGCTTCCCCGGCTTTCCGAACAGTTTCGGAAGGGTGGACGGAGGTTTTTGAACGAAAGAAACGACTGCGTGATCCGGCTGATGACTCCCAGGGGAATGCGTTATGAGCAGGCGTACGCAAAAGCCCATCCTTTCGATTCCCTGGTTCCCGGCATGATGGATCCGGGGATGGTCGCGGATACCGCCCGCATCATGAGAGAATGTGTGAACGAGAAAGCCCGGGTGGCTGTTATTGTCAACAACCGCTCGGGCGGAAACGCCCCCCTGATCGCCCGGCAGATTGCCTTCAGTTATCTGGAGGGCTCAGAAAAGAAAGAAAATTGAAAATGGTGAAGATGAATAAATATCAAAAAATTTACGAGGCGAGAGTGACCCTTGATCTTTCGGAAACGGCGACCATGGCGTCGATCAAATCGAACTACAGGAGACTGCTGGAAAGGTGGCATCCGGATAAATGCGGTGGGAACAAGGAGGAGTGCACCCGTATGACCCGTAAAATCATTTCAGCATACGACACGATCATGGATTACTGTGCAAACTATCAGTATTCCTTCGGTGAAGAGGCGATAAAAAGGCAGCTGTCTCCCGAAGAATGGTGGTTTGAGCGTTTCGGAAATGACCCTTTATGGGGCAACACTACAAAGCAGAAATGAACGGTTCCACCCTTTACCCTATATAACGACACCCACCCCTGTAGTCATCCTCATCCAAATTTTCTCTCTTTTTTCGATCGTATCATCGAAATCTAATGACCCCTTAACAAAGGCTTAACACTGGGGTTTTAAATTCATAACACATGAGGGTCGCGGACGCTGTGCAAGTGCTGAAATGACAGCTGGCGGACAGGGTTCGTTCCGTCGCAGCGGGGTCCAGGCTGTAACGGATTTGTAATCAAATGCTAACAAAATCTTAACAATGGTATTGAAAAATCAAAACCAGAAAAGGAGAGAACTATGAGACTGAAAGGTATGTTTGTAATTGGAGCTGTTGCAGGATTGATGGTTGGAGCCCCGTCTGTGTGGGCGGGAAACCTGGTAATCAAAGGGTCCACCACCGTGCTCCCCATCGCACAGAAAGTGGCCGAAGCGTACATGAAAGAAAAACCCGACGTGCGCATATCCATTTCGGGGGGAGGCTCCGGAAATGGCGTCAAGGCGGTGATCGACGGCACCACCGATATAGGTAACGCCTCCCGTTTCATCAAGGATAAGGAAGTGAAACTGGCTGTTGAAAAGGGCGCATACCCGGTACCGTTTTCCGTGGCCTACGACTGCATCATCCCGGTGGTTCACCCTTCGAACGGCATTTCGGATGTCACTCTCGAACAACTCAAAGCCATATATGAAGGCAAGGTGACAAACTGGAAGGAACTTGGCGGTGCGGACAAGGAAATCGCTGTTTTTTCTCGGGACACCTCTTCCGGAACCTACGAGGTCTGGGGTGAAAAGGTATTGCTCGGAGCCCGCGTTTCTCCCAAGGCCCTGCTCCAGGCTTCCAACGGAGCGGTGGTTCAGGCTGTTTCCAAGAATCCTAATGCGATAGGATATATCGGACTTGGTTATCTGGACGACTCCACAAAGATGCTGAGCGTTGGCGGCGTCAAGGGATCCGCGGAAACGACGCTGAACGGCACCTTCCCGATCAGCAGGCCCCTTTTCATGTTTACAAGAGGATGGCCGCAGGGTGATACCGCGGACTTCATCAACTACGTGCTGCACCCGGAAAAGGGACAGAAGCTGGTTGGAAACGCCGGTTACGTTCCTTTGTATTAAGAAGAATCCTATCATCATCCCGGGCCGGATGACGGGGGCGGTTTCCGTCTCCTTCCGGTCCGGAGCTGTTTTTAATAGAAACCATTTAGCCCGTTCCCTGGCCGTGCCTGGAAACGGACTATGCAACCGGAGAACGAACTTTGTCCGAATTTGGTGCAGTTTTGAGGGGTGGGAGAAGCCGCAGGAAGCTGGAAACCGTCATCAAGGCGGCTTTTCTCATTTTCGCATGTGCTTCAATCATTACCTTGGGCCTGATAGTCGTTTTTTTATTTTGGGAAGGGGTGCCGATTTTCAACAGAGTGTCGATCCGGGATTTTTTGTTCGGGATGTACTGGTATCCCACCGACGACCCTGCGGATTTCGGGATTTTCCCCTTAATCGTGGCATCAATAGCCGTGACCGGCCTTTCATCCTTGATTTCAATCCCATTGGGGGTATTTACCGCACTGTATCTGGCGGAAGAGGCATCCCCCCGGGTGCGTGAAATCGTCAAACCGATGGTGGAGCTGCTGGCGGCCCTTCCGTCGGTGGTTATCGGATTTTTCGGTATGGTTATCGTAGCTCCGTTTCTCCAGAGTATATTCGATATTTCCACAGGTCTCAATTTGTTCAACGCCTCCTTGATGCTGGCTTTTATGTCGATTCCGACGATTTGCAGTATATCCGAGGATGCGATTTTCAGCGTACCCAAGGATCTGAAAGAGGCTTCACTGGCATTGGGTGCCACTCACTGGGAAACAATCAGGCGTGTTATCGTTCCTGCAGCGGTTTCCGGAATATGCACCGCGGTGATTCTGGGGATGTCAAGAGCGATAGGGGAAACCATGGTCGTATTGATGGTCGCCGGGGGTGCCGCAGCTGTTCCAGGTTCCATCTTTGACCCGGTGCGCCCGATGCCTGCAAGCATCGCAGCCGAGATGGCGGAGGCCCCTTTCAGGGGAGATCATTATTATGCGCTTTTTGCCACAGGGATCGTCCTGTTTCTGTTTACACTGCTTTTCAATATGGTCGCGGAATATTTGTCGAATAGATATCGACAGGTCGGTGCCGCGACGCTTTAACGGACCCGGAGCAGGGGAATTGTTTTAACGCTAAAAGGAGTGCATAACTTTGGAGCTGGTAAAAATTAATATCAAGCGCCGACGAAACATTGAGAGGCTGATGTTCCTGTTTTTCAAAATCGCCGCCGCGGTGAACGGAGCGGCCCTTTTGATCGTGCTTTTCTTTCTTGTGAGTCGCGGCTGGCGTGCGATCAACTGGACTTTTCTTACTCAAGCCCCCATGGATTCGATGACGAAAGGAGGGATTCTTCCCTGCATTGCCGGGACGCTTTATCTCGGAATCGGCGCGATCGTGGTGGCTTTGCCGGTGGGTGTGGCTTCCGCGTTATATCTGAATGAGTATGCCAGACCCGGGCGGCTGGTTCGACTCGTGAGGCTCGGAATAAACAACCTTGCCGGAGTCCCATCGGTTGTTTTCGGATTGTTCGGGCTCGCTTTTTTTGTAATTTATCTGGAAATGGGGGTGAGCATACTCGCGGGGGCGCTCACGCTTGGAGCAATGAGTCTTCCTGTCGTGATCGGCTCCACGGAAGAGGCTTTAAGAGCAGTGCCGGACACTTACCGGGAAGCTTCGCTGGGGCTGGGTGCAACCAAATGGCAGACCATCTACCGGGTCGTACTTCCGGCCGCCCTTCCCGGAATCCTTACCGGTGGAATCCTGGGCTTGAGCCGTGCCGCGGGTGAAACCGCTCCGATCATGTTTACGGCTGCGGTGTTTTATACGCCGAGCCTCCCGCGCTCCATCTTCGATGAGGTCATGGCGCTTCCATACCACATTTACGTGCTTGCCACGGCAGGCACTGAAATTGAAAAGACCAGGCACCTGCAGTATGGAACGGCCCTGGTTTTGATCGCACTGGTTCTGGGGTTGAATCTTGCAGCGATTATTATCCGGGCAAGGCTGCGCAAAAAAGTGTAATCCTTCAGAGGGGTAAACAAGGAAGAATCGCAACGATGCAAAATGAATCACATGCAAAAATGAGGGTGGACGGGCTCAATTTTTTTTATGGTTCCTTCCAGGCCCTGCACGACATATCGATGGATTTCAACGTCAACCGGGTCACTGCTCTCATAGGGCCGTCCGGTTGCGGCAAAAGCACGTTGATCCGATGTCTGAACCGTATGAACGACCTGATATCCATAAGCCGGGTGGAAGGAAAGGTGCTGCTTGAAGGGGAGGATATCTACGACGATTCGGTTGACGTTGTCAACCTGAGGAGGCGGGTGGGGATGGTGTTTCAGAAACCCAATCCGTTCCCGAAATCCATTTTTGAAAACGTCGCCTACGGTTTGAGAGTTAACGGGCTCAGGGACAGGGCGTTGCTCGCGGAACGCGTTGAAAGCAGTTTAAAGCGAAGCGCTCTTTGGGAGGAAGTGAAAGACCGCATGAATGATTCCGCTTTGGGCCTTTCAGGCGGACAACAACAGCGCCTGTGCATAGCCAGGGCACTCGCCGTGGAGCCCGAGGTGCTGCTCATGGACGAGCCGGCTTCCGCGCTGGACCCGGTAGCGACCCAGAAGATAGAAGACCTTATCCAGGAACTGAAAGATTCCTATACCATCATCATCGTCACTCACAATATGCAACAGGCCGCCCGGGTATCGGACATAACGGCTTTTTTCTACCTGGGCAAGCTGGTGGAATCAGGCCGGACCGAGGAGATATTCACCCGTCCCAAACTCAAACAGACTTCGGACTACATCACCGGCCGGTTTGGATGAGAGTGCGCCCGGCGACAGGAGGAAGATAAACCGTGACAAGGCATTTAGAGACGGAGCTGATAAAGCTCAAAAATCGGATACTCTCGGTTGGGGCACTGGTTGAGGAAAACCTGCACCTGGCGGTGGAATCCATCGAGCATCGAGACGTAGATCTGGCCGGCCGTGTGATCGGTGCGGATCAGGAGATTGATGAAATGGAAGTGGAGGTGGAGGAGGAATGCTTGAAGATTATGGCCCTCCACCAGCCGGTGGCCGTGGATCTTCGGTTTCTGGCTGCAGTCATCAAAATAAACAACGACCTCGAAAGAATTGGAGACGAGGCGGTCAATATCGCGGAAAGGCTGATTTATATTGCATCCCGTCCTCCGGTGCCCATCGATATTGAATATGTCACGATGGCCGAAAAGACACAAGCAATGCTGAAAGACAGCCTGGATTCATTGGTGAACCTGGATGCGGATCTTGCTTACAAGGTGATTTTGAAAGATGACGAGGTGGACGACCTCAACAGGGAAATCATAAACAGGGTCATCGAAACAGGTCAACATCACCCGGAACATGTAGGGCCGTTGATCAGCCATGTCTCAATCTCGCGCTACCTGGAGCGCATCGCCGATCATGCCACGAATATCGCCGAAGAGGTCATTTACATGATCGAGGGTGAAATCCCCCGCCACAGAAGTTTCGAGTGGTAAAAGCTTCAGCCGGAGCCACCCACGGGCAGCACCATCGAAAATGTGCTTCCTTTGCCGGGAGAGCTTTCCACCGTTATCCGCCCGCCATGAGCCTGAACGATATGTTTGACGATCGCCAGCCCCAGGCCCGTGCCCCCCTGGTTCCTGCTGCGGGCCTTGTCAACCCGGTAGAAGCGTTCGAAGATCCGCTGAAGGTGCTCCTTGCGGATGCCGTAGCCCTGGTCCGAAACAGAAACCGTTACGGAATCGTCTTCCGCCGTTCCCGTTATAGTGATTGAGCGCTCGGGCGCACTGTACTTGATTGCATTGTCCAGGAGGTTCACCAGGGCCTGTTCCATGAGGAAGGGATCCATTGGAAACGCCAAATTCGAAGGACAGTTTACTTCCATGGTGATGCTCTTTTCCCCGGCTTTCGGAGAACATAACTGGACCGAAGTTTCGATTACTTCCTTCAGCTCCTGTCGCATGAGTTCTATCCGGCTGGTGCCACCCTGCTCGATCCTGGCAAGCGTCAAAAGATCATCGATCAAGGCCCCAAGGCGGTTTACATGCCGCTCGATGATTCCAAGAAAACGCTCGGCATCCCCCCTGTCATCGATTCCACCATCGAGGAGGGCCTCCACAAACCCTTTGATGGCCGTGACCGGGGTCTTGAGTTCGTGGGAAACATTTGCCACGAAATCTCTGCGTACGCGTTCAAGTCTTCTAAGGTCCGAAACATCATTGAGAACTATCAAGGCGCCGATTTTGACACCGGAGGTATCCAGCAGCTCGGCCGAGGTGCTGCCGCACCTCGATCGGCTGTACTCGGCTGCCCTGCGCTACACCCGCGACGCCACCGACGCCGAGGACCTCGTCCAGGAGACGGTCGCCAAGGCCTACCGTTCCTTCCACCAGTACCGCGAGGGGACCAACCTCAAGGCCTGGCTCTACCGGGTCCTGCACACGACCTACATCTCGATGTACCGCAAGGCCCAACGACGTCCCCAGGAGTCCCTGCAGGACGAGATCGACGACTTCTCGTTCTACGACGAGCTGAGCCGTACCACCGGCTCCTCGCCGGAGCGCGAGGTCCTCGACACCTTCACCGCCGACGAGGTCAAGGACGCGCTCGCGCAGCTGCCCGACACGTTCCGCGAGGCCGTCTACCTCGCCGACGTGGAGGG
>JAWOBE010000106.1:0-42249 GCA_046498185.1 Desulfatiglandaceae bacterium
GCGGGATCGGCTGGGGGCTCAGCGGATCAGAGGCTCGAGCGGGTGGCCCCCGAGGAGGGTGATGCGGGAATAGACATCAACCTCGTGAAAGCCTTATTCTTCCGCCGAGTCTGCCAGGGCAGTGTCCAGATTTTTTCGCACTTTTGCTTTTGGTGATCCCTCCACTGGTGGCTTTGGTTCAGATCGAAGAATTTTGAACAAATTGAGGTAACACTGTATTCGATGATTTTGCCAGAATACACCAAGAAACTGTACGTAACAAATCCTGATATTTTCTGTAAACTGGATAGGTTATATAGCGTTAACCAGGCAGCCGACAATGCTTATACGGGCGGCTTTGTAAAAGGGTCAAACTCAGGGGCCTTACCCAGCGGGCATTTTCAGGTCTTGTCTCAGAGCTTGATATCTACGGTTTTATCCAGTCACGGATCATCTCAAAAGGCAGGTATGGCAGGTGTCGGGAAATCTCGAGCATCCTGCCGGCACAGGTAACAGATGATCAGCGACAATTATAATTCCCGATCGGGAAAAATGGTTGACGTCAGACAAACAGAGCGGCTGAAACAGACATTGCTTCTTGCACTCGAGCTTTGCGAGTGTTAAAAAGGCATGGCAGGGGGATGAGAGATCTCGGGGTAGGGGCAGTAACTGTCTTTGCAGAAATTTTGAGAGTAAGAATAATCATCTCCCACCGGCAATGGCACTACAATATCGAGACCCGCGGATTTAAAATCCGCAGGTCGGGGGTCCGAGTCCTCCCAGGCGCACCATTTGCTTTTTGTGCTTTTTCGATACCGATTTCGAGGGCGAGAGCATCATGCCCAGAAAATATCTTTCTCACATCGTCGATGAGAAAATTAGACGGCGTCTATGTGGGGATAGCGTATCTATATTCTTATCAGATCCGATAAATTTTTTTGTTAAGCCACTGTACCTCATGATTTTACCCGGTTGCTGGGCACAGACCGGAAAGTAATAGAATGATGTATCCCCCCATAAGACCAAAAAGGGAGGTGTACCATGGCACCAATGGTCCGTATGCAAAAACGGTTGTTAACGAGAACCATAGCCATCATAGCCTTCATCTGCCTGTTTTTTTACCTTGGCGCACCGGCTCAGGCTCGAAACGTTTTCGACATCGTCTCTATCGATCTCACGGTTTCTCCCAACCCCATCCCCTGTGGCGGCACCGCCACGGCAACCGCCACCATACAGATGCCCGTCGATAAAGATCACCCCGACGCCATCGATACCACAATCGATCTTTATGACTATGACACCCTTTTCAGAGACGGCGACGACTTGCTGGCGCGAAAGTCAGGCATCTTCACGGTAAAGGATGACAAGATTGTCTTGGAGTATACCCTGCATTGCCAGATCAAGGACTCGGGATGTGAGCTGTACGGTCCCTCGGGCAATAGTGGAGAAAGCGGCACCTATGTTTTTGTCCGCGTTGAAGACACCGATACCAAAAGCCCCAGGGTATATGTAAAGTGCAAGCAAACCGAGATGGATGCCATCGTTCGGCTGGATGGCCCGGATGGCCCGGATAGTCCGGATGAACCTACAACTGTTTATGACGACAATACGATTCTACCGGGCGGCGGCAAGATCGTGACCATGAGCGCCGAGGAACCCATTAGTGACGCTATATCCGGCTCGTGGAGAATTGAATACGACCCTGCCAATTTGGTGCCAACCCAGGTTGACTATGTCCACCCGGAGTTTTCAGGGGCCCTTCAGCATGAAATTTTTTCGGATCACATTGCCTTCGAGTTTAGTGCTCCTTCGCCGGGACGTTTTCTGGACGGTGAATTGTTGAGGGTCCACTTCGAGGCGGTTGAAACTCCTGCTGCGCAATGGGAGCCTACCTATGTTCAATGCGGGGATGACGGGTCTTTTACCAACTCTATGGGTGAGCCGATCCAGGTCTGCATGGGCGGGCCTCTTTCGCTGTTTGTTCCCCCCGTGGATGAGGAAGCCCCGATGCTTCACCCGGAGAATATCCATTTCGGTCTCCGGGAGATCAATGGTGGGCCGGGCGCCGTCACGGACAATCGATCCGACCTTGAAAATTACCTGACAGTCGCTCTTTATGACGAAAATTTTGAACGGGTTGCCGCTGGTTTTGTAGCGGCGGACGGTAGTTTTCATTTGGGCACTTTCTTCGTGCTCAGCCCTGAAAAGACGGCAACGCTGGTGGTTTATGACGGTGTGGAGAATCAGTATGCCTATTCTTTCATCCCGGTTCCCGACCTGGAAGACGCCGTTTCATTATTGAAGATGTTGAGCGGTCTGCCTCCGGAAATCCCTCTACTGGAAGACATAAGCGGAGACGGCAAAACAGGGTTGGATGAAGTGGTGTACGTGCTTCAGCGGGTTTCCGGCCAACGTATTGCTCCCCCGGTGGCATTGTCGATCATCGGGACCGTTCCGGCGGGCACCGGCGGAGGCGTAGATCCCGCGGCCCAGGTCGTCGAGCAGGGTTCCGAGGCGAGTTTCACCGTGACCCCTGACACAGGCTATGAAGCCAGCCCCCTGGTCGGCGGCACCTGTCCGGTCGGGACCTGGGATGGCGCTACCTACTCAACGGGTTCTTTAACCGCAAACTGCTCGGTGGAGTTCAGCTTTATCCCCTTGTCTCACACTGTGGCGGCCGAAGCCGGTCCGGGGGGCGTAGTAGAGCCTTCAAGCCGGACGGTTGACCACGGAACCACAGCTTCCTTCACCGTAACTCCCGACATGGATTATGAACCTGATCCCCTGGTCGGCGGCACCTGCCCGGTTGGGACCTGGGATGGCTATACCTATACAACGGGGCCGGCGACAGGCGACTGTTCAGTGGCGTTCAGCTTCACTCTCATTCCCTTTTCCGGTTCAATTACGACTCTTAGTCCCAACGTTGATCAGGAAAATATGGCGCCAGAGGTACCCGAAGATACTTCCATCCAGGTTGAATTCAACAAAACTATTAGTGATTCTATGTATATTTTTACAACCGGCGACGCTGAACCGTTTTTTACGATTGTTGAGAGTGAATCGGGAAGCCCCGTGGAAGGCCATGTCACCGTCCAAGGCAGCGTGTTGACGTTTAATCCCACAGAACAATTGAAAGAGAATATGACCTACTGGCTCTCTGTTTCAGAAAATGTTTTCAATATCACGTCTCCGATTTCCGACCCGGAAACCTACCATTGGAGCATCACGACGCAGGACGTTTTGCAGGACGTTTACCGGGTGTGGCACCCGATAGAAGGCAGCATCCCCAGAAAGTACTATGATGTCGGTTATGAAATCGACGGTTCAAGAAATCTTTCACTTCAAGACGTTCATGACATGATTTCAAATGCCGAGAACAGTGCCGAATTTTATAACAACCTTGAACCAACGGCTTCTCCCCCTCCTTTATCCACGGAAAAGTTTACCAAATTTCATTTCTGGCCCAATATCATCAACCTGAGTGCTGTTTACGATAATACCGTCTATCCCGAATTATTCGATCTCATTCTCGATGATGCCTGGAATTATACGAATAATCCCACCCTGCTGACAGCGCAGATCACCAGTGACATCATGGACGGGGACCGTGTATTCCTTGCCCGGGATTTTATTGACAAGATCATCTACAACTTTCAGTCTTTCTACGAAGTTCACTATGTGATGATCATCAATCTGGACAAGAAAACCGTTACTGAAATATTGGGTCACCAATTTTCCGAAGCGGGTCTTCCCGTTCTTCACGATCCCCACACCGAACTCCTCCAGGCGGCATTCGACGGGACCGATGATTCCCCCGGAGAGGTTTGGGATATGTGCCTCAGGGGTAACAGGACCAAAAAATATCAGGCCATCAACGTGGATCGACTTTTGACGGAATCAGGTTCCATGGCATATTTTATTTCAAGAGTCGATTTAAACTGCCTGTGTGCGTCGTGTCCTCCATTCGACTCCGGATTCTGGGATTTTGAACCGGATGTTCCCTGGGAGCCATGGATCCCGCCCGTCATAAAGATCCCGGAAGAAATCAATCCGCCGCCCGGCGGGAACGGCGGCGGCATCATTTCCGGGAATCCCCCGGCGGCCGGCAATCCTGTTGATAACCCTGAAGATCAGCCGGTTGAACCGTGGACGTTTCCGGCCACCCCGCTTGATGAAGACACCGCCAATCCCGATTCCGATACGGGAGATGAGGAGACTGGGGGTGCGTGTGAGGGTTTGACGCCGGGTTGTAACCCCGAGGATTTTGAAACAGCAGGCCGCCTGAGTCAGGAGATCGACGACCAACTCCAGGATGCGCGGGATTCCAGGGCAGGCGATGTGACCACCTTTTCCGGGGACCGGGAGACGACCTGGGGCTTTAAGTATGAATGGAAATCGGGTGCAACCTTTAACGATCCCTGCATCCAGGCCCACTATGAGAATTATAACAGCCAGATAGCCAACCTTCAAGCCGAAATAGATGCTTTGGTGGCGCAGTATGGCGGTCTTTACGACCAGCGAAAGGCCTTGAGGGATAATGCCAACAATGTTTTCCAGGCCCTGTTGTACCGGGAGAACCTGTGGAGCAACATGCTCGAGGTGAACGGAGAATGGCAGAACGTGGACCCGGAACCCTGCATGCCCCCATGGATTCCTGCAGGCGGCAACCCCTTTGAAGATCCCACCGGTGGCGGCGTGGTGATTGTCGGGGCCAGGCTGCAGGCAAAATTTCAGAGAGTTGTCGCTTATGCCATGATGAACGGAAAAACGTTCGACCAGGCCGTTGAAGAGGCCATCAACTCCAAAGACTGCTATCCCAACAACGATCCCAATGACCCGGACACGCAGCCCCGCGCAACCGTTTACAAGGATGCGGTTTTTGTCATGATCTGGAAGCAATATGCCGAGTGCCTGAAGAATTTACACGCAAAAATTGCGAGAAATTACATGAACATGGTATTCGGCGGCGAGGAGGAACTTTCCGAGGAAGACATCAACAAAAAAGTCGCGGCGCTTTTGCTTGGCGTTTCGTCCCTGTCCCCATCGGAACGGGAGGAATACGAAAGTTTGACATCGGCGATCGATGCAATAACCGAGAGTCTGCGTGGACTCAGCGAGCAGATAGATGCCAAGAGGAACGAAATCGACAGGCTTCGGCGCGAGTTTCGTCAGAAAGCACTGGACTGCCTGAAAGCTTCCCTTGAAAACATCCGGCAGCTTCGGGCAAAATCCTGGATCCTCCAGGCCTTTTTGATCTGGTGCGAAAATCATGAAGCAGAAGAAGCGTTTCCCCAATATGTTGACATCGATCGGTTCTGTCGGATGCTGAACCAACTCTTGGATCATCCCGATACCGTCCAAGCGCCGAAGCTCAAGGCATACCTGGAGATGCTGGTGAGCTGTAACTGCTGAAAAGGGAAGATATGCAGCCGATCCGTCACCGTTCACACGCGGTAATATTCGCGGTACCATGAAAGGAAACGGCGAATTCCTTCCCGGACAGACGTTTTGGGCGCAAAGCCGAGCAGTTGGGTGGAACGCGTTATATCCGCCGCGGTCATCTCCACATCCCCCGGCTGCATGGGAAGCATTCGCTTTTGGGCTTCAATACCGAGTTCGTCTTCAATAATTCCTATGAAGTCCAATAACTCGACGGGGGTGGAGTTTCCCAGGTTGAATATTTCGTAAAGGGCGGGCTTCTCGATGGCAGCTATGGTTCCATCGATTATATCGTCTATATACGTGAAATCGCGTTTCATGCGGCCGTAGTTGAAAATATCAATGGGCCTTTGATTGAGTATTGCGTCCGTGAAAAGAAAAAGGGCCATATCAGGTCGTCCCCATGGTCCGTAAACAGTGAAATATCTGAGACCCGTGCAGTTGATCCCGTAGAGGTGGCTGTAGGCGTGGGCTAACAATTCATCAGCTTTCTTTGTGGCTGCATATAATGATATCGGGCCGTCGGTACGTTCCTCCACCCTGAAGGGAGGATTGCTGCAGCCGCCGTAAACAGATGACGAAGAAGCATATACGAAGTTGTCTACGGGGTGTTCACGTATGATTTCAAGAAGATTTAAAAAGCCCTCGATGTTGCTTTTCTGGTACGCAAAAGGGTCTTTGAGCGAATAACGCACCCCAGCCTGGGCGGCAAGGTTGCACACCACTTCTATGGGATGCCCTGTGAGCACCTTCTTTAACGCCGGGTAATCGGAGATATCCAGCCGGTGAAACGTAAAGGCGGGGTGGTTGTGGAGTATGGCCAGGCGGCTTTGTTTCAGCGATACGTCATAGTAGGAGTTCATATTGTCGATCCCGACCACTTCACGGCCGGTTTCAAGTAGTCGCCTGCACAAATGAAAACCGATAAATCCGGCGGCACCGGTTACCAAGACAGCTTTACCCATTTTTGCTCCACTCCAAGCTTTTCCAAAATTCGATTGTTAACATTTTACCCCGACAAAGTTCCTTCAGACCTCAATCCGTGGAATCCATAACAGAAAAAATTCCTTGAGGTTATAGCTTTAAATGGCGAGCCCGAAAACAGTTGTACCCGGCCCCTGCCAGGTGGCTGGGTTGCCGGGTACAACTAGTCAGCGCTAATTTTAACGGTGGATTCCGGTGAAAAACGCGGAACCCTTTGGACATGGAACTGTATATTACATCATTCCGCCCATTCCGCCCATTCCGCCCATTCCGCCCATTCCACCGCCGCCGGGCATCGGGGCGTCTTCCTTTTCTTTCGGTTTTTCTGCGATCATCGCCTCGGTTGTGAGCAGCAGAGAAGAGACCGAAGCCGCGTTCTGCAGGGCAAATCTGGTGACCTTCGTTGGATCGATGATGCCGGCCGCCATCATGTCGCAGTATTCGTTGGTCTGAGCGTTAAAGCCATACGGGCCTTTCTCGTTTTTGACCTTTTCGACAATCACGGAGCCTTCAGCGCCCGCATTGTTGGCGATCTGACGAAGCGGCTCTTCAAGCGCCCTCATAACTATGTTGACACCCGCTTGAGTTTCACCTTCGAGTTTTAGTTCCGAAACCGCTTTGATGCAGCGCAAAAGCGCGACGCCGCCGCCCGGAACAACGCCTTCTTCAACGGCCGCTCTTGTGGCGTTCAAGGCGTCTTCCACGCGGGCTTTCTTCTCTTTCATTTCGCTTTCGGTTGCGGCTCCGACCTTGATCACGGCAACGCCGCCTATGAGCTTGGCCAGCCTTTCCTGGAGTTTTTCGCGGTCATAATCAGAAGTCGTTTCATCGATCTGTGCACGGATTTGTTTCACCCGGCCTTCGAGATCGGAACGGCTTCCGCCGCCGTCGACGATGGTGGTGTTGTCCTTGTCAATGTTTACGGTCTTAGCTGTGCCGAGATCGTTCAGAGTGATGTTTTCCAGCTTGAAACCGAGGTCTTCGGAAATCACCTTGCCTCCGGTGAGAATCGCGATGTCCTCAAGCATGGCCTTACGCCTGTCTCCGAATCCCGGGGCCTTGACAGCCGCCACATGGAGGGTTCCGCGAAGCTTGTTCACAACCAGCGTGGCCAGTGCTTCACCTTCGACATCCTCTGCGATTATAAGAAGTGGCTTCCCCATTTTAGCGATCTGTTCGAGGATAGGAATAAGATCCTTCATCGCGCTGATCTTCTTTTCATGAAGCAGGATGTAAGGTTCGCTCAGTGAGACGTCCATTTTTTCCGGGTTGGTCACAAAATACGGGGAAAGATAACCGCGGTCGAACTGCATACCTTCCACCACTTCAAGCGTGGTTTCCATGCCCTTGGCTTCTTCTACCGTAATTACGCCTTCTTTGCCGACTTTGTTCATAGACTCGGCGATAATATTTCCGATTGTTTCATCGCTGTTAGCTGAAATCGTACCTACCTGAGCAATTTCGTCCTGGTCCTTGGTGGGATTCGAAATCTTTTTAAGCTCCTCGACGGTTACCTCGACGGCTTTATCTATACCGCGCTTGATCGCCATCGGATTGATGCCGGCCGCCACGAGTTTGGAGCCCTCCCGGTAAATGGCCTGGGCGAGAAGAGTGGCCGTCGTGGTTCCGTCACCGGCCACATCGGAGGTTTTGGACGCAACCTCTTTGACCATCTGTGCGCCCATGTTTTCAAACTTGTTTTCCAGCTCTATCTCTTTCGCAACTGTTACACCGTCTTTGGTGATATTCGGGGAACCCCATGAACGCTCGAGAATCACGTTTCTTCCCTTGGGCCCGAGGGTCACTTTGACGGCGTTGGCAAGGGCGTCGATACCTTTAAGCATCTCTTCCCTGGCTTTCACACTATATTTGATCTCCTTTGCTGCCATACTTAATAACCTCCTTCAATTAATCTGTTCAATACTACTCGACAATGGCAATGATGTCGTCTTCTCGCATGATAAGGAATTCCGAACCTTCGATTTTTATCTCGGTGCCGGCGTATTTCCCGAAAAGAACCTTGTCTCCGACTTTCACCTGAAGAGGGATAACCTTGCCGTCTTCAATTATCTTCCCGTTCCCAACGGCTTCGATAAGGCCTTCAACCGGCTTTTCCTTAGCCGTGTCCGGTATAATGATACCCCCCTTGGTTGTGTCTTCTCCTTCCATCCTTTTGACAATTACTCGGTCATGTAAGGGCTTGACTTTCATCTTCGCTTTTTCCTCCGATCTATAGATTTTAAGGGTTTTTGAGCCCATGCATACGCTAAACGCCATCCCGCCAAAAAACTATCCGCTCTGCATGCGTCTTGTTCCAGTCATAACTTTCCGCCCGTAATGGGGTTCTGGAATATTGGGAATACGCCGCGCCGAAACGTATACAAGAGTATTGAAAAAACGTTTCCAATGAAGTTAAGTCGAGCAGAAGCGATGTCAAGGGAGGTGGGAAAAATTTGTATCCTATCGGCCGTTTCATCTGTCTCAGAGACCTAAATCCATCGTCAAATTTCTCGCTGAGAAATATAAAAAATGATGAGTTCGTAAAAACTCAAAACAACCCTTTCCCTCGGCGTCGGTATCGGAAGTTGACCGCGGCCTTTTCGACCCCGATACCGACCCCGACGCCGATAAGGCGGGGATGGTACGTTTTACGACGTCGTCAAAGATGGATTTGGGGTTATCCCTGGTAGATCATGGAGGGATGATTGTCGTTGCATGTATGGCGCAAAATATCGTATCCTTCTTTGATAATTATGATTTTGGAGAATGATCCATGAAGGAAAAGCCTGTTGATATTCTTGATACAATCGGGAATACCCCCTTAATCCCGATAAAGAAGGTAAATCCACATCATAATGTGGAAATTTTAGCAAAACTTGAGTACTTTAATCCAGGTGGTTCGATAAAAGACCGTGCGGCCCTTTCGATGATAGAAGAGGCGGAAAAATCGGGGGATCTGAAGCCTGGTAAAATCATTCTGGAAGCCACAAGCGGAAATACCGGCATCGGCCTTGCCATGGTAGCTGCGGTTAAAGGGTACAGAATCCGTCTGGCTATGTCCGAGTCGGCGAGCGAAGAACGGATTAAGATCCTCTCGGCCCTTGGGGCCGAAATACACCTGACACCGGCCCATATGGGTACGGATGGGGCGATAGAGTATGTCTATGAAACCGCGAGAATGCATCCGGACCGATTTTGGCTCGCCGATCAGTACAACAATAAGGCCAACTGGCTGGCCCACTACCGGGGCACCGGTCCTGAAATTTTTTCGCAAACCGACGGTCGGATAGATGTCGTTATAGCCACCGTGGGAACAACCGGCACCGTTATGGGCCTCCGGCGCTATTTCGAGGAAAAGGCGCCGAAGGTGAGGATTGTAGCGGTAGAGCCTTTTCTGGGGCACAAAATCCAGGGGCTCAAAAATATGAAGGAATCCTACCGGCCGGGGATTTTCCAGAAGGAAAAAATCGATGAAATAATTCAAATAGATGATGATGAAGCCTTCGAGATGACCCGCGATCTCGCCCGCCGGGAAGGTATTTTTGCAGGGATGAGCTCCGGGGCTGCCATGGCGGCTGCACTCAGAATCGCCGCCGGCATGGAATCGGGCCGGATTGTCGCAGTATTTCCGGATGGCGGGGAACGCTATCTGAGTACCGGTCTTTTTACGGCCAGGCAAAAATCCGGCATAAAGCTTTTCAACACCCTCAGCCGCAGAAAAGAGGAATTTGTACCGGTCTCAGACCGTAAGGCGGCCGTTTACACTTGCGGACCCGCTCTTTGCCGCCCTCTGGATCTTTCCCAGTGCAGGAGGCTTCTTTTCACGGATATACTCAAGCGCTACCTGAAGAAGAAAAACTACGAAGTTACTCATGTGATGAATATCGCCGATCTGGATGACCTGACGATAGAAGCCGCCCGAATGGCCGAAAAAAGCATCGCTCAGTTCACCGGACACTTGATGGACGAATTCAAAAAAAGCCTTTCCATACTCGGAGTTTCTCCACCCGACCTGATGCCGAGGGCAAGCGAGCATGTGGAAGACATGTTGGAAATCGCCGGTGAACTTGTGGAAAAGGGATATGGCTACGCCAAATTCAGATCCATCTACTTCGATATTTCCAGGTTTCGAAAATACGGCACTCTTTCAGGGCTTGATTTGGAAAAAATTCGGGTAGGAAAGACCGTGGACCTGGACCTTTATGAAAAAGACAACCCCAGGGATTTCACCCTGCTTAAACGCTCGACGCTGGACGAACTTAAAAAAGGGATATTTTATCAAACCAAGTGGGGAAAGGTCCGCCCCGGATGGCATCTGCAATGCGCCACATTGGCCCTGAGACACGAAAAAACCCCGTATGACATACACACCGGTGGCGTCGAATTGATATTTCCCCATGATGAAAACACCGCGGCGATTGCCGAGACGCTGGAGGAAAGGCCGCTTGCGAATTATTGGCTTCACAGTGAGCCGGTTCTGATAAACGGAAAATCGGGTTTGGCTCAGGACAGGGAGGCTCGGATCGGACTTCGAGATTTGCTTGAAAAAGGCATATCCGGCAGGGAGATCCGTTATTGGCTGTTGAGCCGTCACTACCGTAAACCGATTATATTTGAAGAGAGTAAATTTAAAGCAGTTAAAAATACTTTGGTTGGTCTGGATGATTTTGCCGCCAGGGTGCATGCCGCTCCGTCGACGGTGGAAAACGCTGAAGTTGATCAGGCTGCGTATGACCTAAAGCAGCATTTTCAGAATGCGATGGCGGATGATTTGAATGTTGCGGCGGCGTTGGCAGCGCTTTTTTCTTTCGTAAACCGGATCGAACGCCTCATGGCGCCGGCAGGGCTTTCCCCGGAGGGAAAAGAGACTGTTTTAAAAGCACTCGAAGGTGTGGATGAAATTCTTGGGATACTAAGCCTCGAAGCCCCTCCCGTCGACCGCGAGATCCTTTCGTTGGTGGACCGGAGGGAAGCCGCACGCAAAGACAAAAACTGGAAAGAGGCGGACCGTATACGCGATGAATTGAACACCCGCGGGATTGAAATACTGGACACCCCTAACGGGCCGGTCTGGAAAAGATCACAGGGCCGTGAGTTTTAACTCTTTCCACTCATTGAGCATTGCTTCCTGCTCCGCCTGATTCCGCCGCCTTCCTCTCAAGGGCTTTTATCCAGCCCAGCACGCGGGTTTCTCCGTAAACGTTCTTCCAGGCTGTGAGGATTCTATCGACCGGGACATCGGCAAACGTGCCGTGGTCTGTTACGTATTCCATAAATTGCTGTCGTTCAAGGTTGAAGGGCTGGAATACAGAATCTTCGACACCATTGAATTCCAGCGGTTGCACGTGGTGGCGTTCGCAAAGCTCCCGGTTGAAGGCAGGGGTTGCCTTGACCCATTTTTCTCCAAGTAAAAATTCTACGTAGCCGTGAAAAACGAAGAGGTCGGAGCCGAGAAATTCCAGAAGTTGCCTGGTCGCAAGGTGGTTTTTGACGTCGGCGAAACCCAGCCTTGCAGGGATTCCAAGGGCTCTCGCAGCTGCGCAGAGAACCGATGCCTTGCAGACGCAGTATCCCCTTCCGGCCTTGAGCACGTTACTTGCGCGGTAGTGTTCCGGAAGATAAAAGGGGCAATAAGGGTCGTACCAGATTCCGTCGCGGACGGTGTAATACAATCGCACGGCGCATTCGGTCGTATCCATCGCGCCTTTTGCGGCCGATCGCGCATATTGCTGAACCATCGGGTGGTCGCTGTTGATCATCGATGTGGGCTCGAGATATTTCTTATCGAAATCTTCCATAGGCTTTCCCCTCAGAAAGGCCTGTTTGAAGGATGTCCAAAACGGCTGCTGCGACGCGAAAATCTCCTTGACTTATAGTTACGTTGTAGCTAGAATGTAGTTACGATTTTTCAGATCGTCAACAATAATGATGCTCCCTGGTTCCGGGGCAGGCCGTAAAAAGCATTCGGCAGGCATTCGTGGACGGTGAGGAGCATGGTGCTTTCGATGTTGTCAAAAATACCTAATAATGAAGAAAAAGCCATCAAAAAACCGGAGCCCTCTTCTGAAAGCGACAAGCATGATAAGGTGAAGCTGGAGGTTTACGGTGAGGAAATGGTTGAAAAAGTGGTCAGGTTGAGCGGTAACAGCGGCCGGGTGTATTTGCCCCCGGACTGGGTCGGTTGCCGTGTCAAAATCATTCGACTGGATTGAGATGACCTTATGACCGAATTGCAGGAAGATTTTTATATCAGAACGATACTCGCCGATGACGCCGAACAAATAAGCGAAATTCAAGCAGCTATCACCAATCCCAGCGATTTTATCGATTTCAGGCAAATCATCGAACGTCATGTCCAGAACGAAAACGATGCCAGCCTCGTTGCGGAGATAAACGGAAGGGTCGTGGGTTACATGATCAGCTATGTCCTTTTCGGGGGGTTCGGCCTTCAGAAAAGTGCATGGATCGCCACTCTGGGCGTGCATCCCAAGTTTATGGGGCAGGGAATCGGGAAACGCCTGGCCGAAGAGATTATCCGGATCTACAGGGAAAAGGGCGTCGAAGATATTTATACTTCCGTGCGGTGGGATTCCGTGGATCTGCTTTCTTTTTTCAAGACCCTGGGATTTGACAGAAGCAGCTTTATAAACCTGAAGAAAAGACTGAATAGTTGAACGCAAGGGGAAAAAAATGAGATACGCGGAAACAGGGTTTAACCTGGAGATTGATTTGTCCCGAGGAAGCATCGACAAGGTTGAAAGCGATCCGAGGGACACCGAACTTTATCTAGGGGGGCTCGGCACCAATGCGAAGATATTATGGGACCGCGTTCCTCCCGAAGTGGAGCCCTTTTCTCCGGAAAATCTTCTGATATTCAGTGCGGGGCTTTTGTGCGGTACGCCGGCGGTCGGATGCAATCGGACCATCGTCACGACTATTTCCCCTCAGACTCAATTTATGGCCTTTTCGATGATGGGAGGGTTCTTGGCGCCGGAGTTGAAATATGCAGGCTACGACAAGGTAATCCTGCGGGGTAAGTCGCCTGACCTGGTCTATTTGTGGATAAACAACGACAAGGTTGAAATACGTGATGCCTCCCACCTTCATGGCAAAGGCGCGGTGGAAACGGGAGAGCTTATAAGGCAGGAATTGGAGGAACCGAATGCGCAGGTGGCAGCCATCGGCCTTGCGGGCGAAAACAGGGTTTATTTCGCCTCGATCGAACAGGGAAGATCCAGTGCCAGCAGGGGCGGGATGGGTGCCGTGATGGGTGACAAGGGGGTTAAAGCGATCGCCGTGCGTGGAACGAAGGATATTTATGTTGCGCGTCCGGCGGAGTTCATGGATTTATGCAATGAGGTTCTCGAGTATATAAAATGGCGTGGTGACAACCCTATCTCTGGGGTGATGCCGATCCTGGCGGGGCTGGGTTCCCCTCAGGAGATGAGGGTGCATGACGAGAAGTGGCACACCGAAAATTTCATGTGGGGCAATTCCCGAGTCCGAAGGAAGGGGTTCTGGACGGAAGAGGTCGAAAAGTCATGGACCGATTCCCTGGAAAGCATGCGTACCCGCTTGATCAGCTGCTATAACTGCCCGATGAAGTGCGGGGCGACAATTTCACCTCCCGGGTTTTCAACTTACATGATGAAGTGCTTCTCGAAGCTGACTTATACGATGGCGGCTTTTTCGGATCTTGAATTCGGGCTCAGCATCGCCCAGAGGGCCACCGAATACGGCGTGGATGCGTTTTCCTCTCCGCAGGTTATGGCGTTTGCACTGGAATTATATGAAGACGGCATACTGACCGATAATGATTTTTCCGGGATGCCTTCCGATAACGAGGGAAGGTTTTACTGGCTGCTGGACAGGATTGTCCGTCGCGAGGGTGTAGGTGACATCCTGGCGGACGGTACATACTGGGCCGCGAAAAAGATTGGAAAAGGCGCCGAAAGCTACGCTCATAATACGATTAAAAAACACGAACAGCTGCCGTTGAAGCTTTCGATGCTGAATCCCATTTATTTCCTGATGTACTCGACAGGTGAGAAAATCAACATTACGCAGATCGAAGGGCAGTTCCCTCAGATGCCTTTTCCTACGAGGGAAGAACGGGAGGAATTCGTAAAGGATTGGTTCCAGGTGCCGGATGACAAATTCAAGCGGTATTTCGTCGAATGGGAGCTGCGCGGAGAAAATTCTTTTCCGTATTATCCTACCCCGGAGATGTGCTGTGACATCGTCGACTGGCAGGAAAAAATGCATTATATCGACGACGCTCTGGGGATGTGCGCCGGTTTGTCATCGTTTCCTCTCAAGCCTCCTTATCATATCCATAATTATCCGAAATTCATTTCAGCCGGTTCAGGCATTGAATTCGACGAACCCAAGCTTTCAGAAGCAGTAAAAAGATACCGGACCCTGGTGCGGGCCAACAATGTCAGGCGGGGCATGAGGAGAGAGGACGAGAAGCCTCCTCAGGACCACTGGAAGAAAAGATTCCCGGAGCTGGAAAAGAAGCTTTTGGATACGTATTACAACTTCAAAGGCTGGAACGAGGAGGGAATTCCGACCCGGGAATGCCTGCACGAACTGGGCCTGGATTATGTTTACGAAGACTTTGAAAAAAGGGGTGTTTACGAGAACAACGGCGACAAGCCTGCTGTTGATGGTCCGGCCGAAAACGGGAAGGAGGTTTAGCAGTGGGCGAGAAAAAAACAAAAATAATCAAGACCATAAAAGTAGATGTCGACAAATGCAACGGTTGCCGGGCCTGCGAGGTCATCTGCTCCGCATTCCACGCCCAGCCGAAGTACAGCAGCAATAATCCGGGCAGGGCCCGCATCAGGGTTATTCGTTACCCTCTGAGGGACATATATGTGCCGGTTTATGCCGGGGAATACACACCCGCTGAATGCATGGGCAGGGACAGGTACGTGATCGATGGAAAGGAATACGAGGAATGTGCTTTTTGCAGGGCTTCCTGCCCGTCCAGGAGCATTTTCAAGGAACCGGATTCAGGCCTCCCATTGAGATGCGATATGTGTGAAAGCGATCCGCCGTTGTCTGAACCGATGTGTGTTCAGTGGTGTTTGAACGATGCACTGGTTTACGAAGAACGCGAAGAGGAAGCCGAAGAAGAGGAAAGACCCGGTGAGATGGAGGCGGGGCTTGAAGCGATGGCAGACAAATACGGGCTTGAAAACATAATGGAGACTCTGGCTCGTATGTCGGCAAAGTAAAGAGGTACCGCAACCCCGCCGAACGGCTTACAGCCGGCGGCTGACACCCAATACCGACCGGGAGGATTGATAATAATCGTGGAAACGGTAACTCCTTATAAAGAAATAATTGAGCTGGTTCATGCAAACGGCGGAGAAGCTTTCAGCAGGTGTTTTCAATGTGGGCTGTGTGATGTTGTCTGTCCCTGGAACAGGGTCAGGCAATTCAGCATGCGCAAAATCGTCCGCCAGGCGGCACTGGGCTTGACGGAGATAGAAAATGAAGACATCTGGCTTTGTACGACATGCGGAAGATGCCCACAGCATTGTCCCAGGGACGTGAACCAGATCGAATCCGGGATTGCACTTCGGCGGATCGCCACCGAATACGGGGTTTTCCCAAAATCGGTCACGCCGCTCAAAACCGTTCGCGCAAGCCTTGTGAGCGAGGGAAATCCGCTGAATGAAGATCGCGCGAAAAGGGCGGATTGGGCCGAGGGGCTCTCGGTGGAAGACTTCAACGAGGAGAAGGAGATACTGTATTTTACCGGATGCTATTTCAGTTACGATCCTAGACTTAAAAAAGTGGCCAAGGCCACGGTCGGCCTTTTGAAAAAGGCGGGGGTCGATTTCGGGATCCTCGGCACGCGTGAAAATTGCTGCGGAGAAAGTATACGCAAAACCGGTGACGAGGAATTGTTCAGGCGCCTTGCACGCGAAAACATCAAAACCTTCATTGAAAACGGGGTTAAGAAAATCCTGGTTTCCTCCCCTCATTGCTACCATACATTTAAAAATGAATACCCCGAATTTATGGTTAACTTCGAGGTAGTTCACATGACTCAATATCTATCCGAGTTGATCAATGAGGGAAAAATAGAATTCAGCAAGGATTATCCAAAAGTCGTTACCTACCATGATCCTTGTTATCTGGGCCGGCATAACGGAATTTATGACGAGCCGCGGGATGTTTTGAAGAAAATACCCGGACTTGAATTGAGAGAAATGCCGGATTCCCGGGTCGATAGCCTCTGCTGTGGAGGTGGAGGGGGGCGTATCTGGATGGAAACGGCAAAAGGGGAGAGGTTTTCCGACCTGCGGTTGGAGCAGGCAATGGGAACAGGGGCCGAGGTGCTCGCGACCTCCTGCCCTTATTGCATCAATAATTTCGAGGACAGCAGGTTGACCCTGGAGGCAACCGAAAAAATAACGGTTATGGACATCACGGAGATAGTCGCGGAGGTTATTTAGCCTTTGACAGTGAGGGGATAAAAAGTGGAAAGAGAATTGTCGTTGAACAGTAAAATTCGACAGCTCTGCAAGAGTTTTGGGGACGATCATTTCGGGGACGTCATGGTGGTCGGGGGCGGCATCAGCGGTATCCAGGCTTCGCTGGATCTGGCGACGACGGGTTTCAGGGTTTATCTTGTCGAGAAATCGCCCGCCATAGGCGGTCACATGGCTCAGCTCGACAAGACGTATCCCACCAACGACTGCTCGATGTGAATACTTTCACCGAAACTGGTCGAGGTCGGCCGGCATCCCAACATAGAGGTTCTTACCTATACCGAAGTAGAGGGTGTTCGAGGTGAGGCGGGGGATTTTAAGGTTACCCTTGTAAGAAAGCCCAGGTATATCATCGAAGACAAATGCACCGGCTGCGGGACATGTGCCGAGTACTGTCCTGTGCAGTACCCCGACCGGTACAACCAGGGAATATCGAAAAACAAAGCCGTTCATATCTATTTCTCGCAGGCGATCCCGCTGATCGCATATATCGACGAAAGCTGCCTTTACCTGAAAGAAAAGAAATGCCGCATCTGCGAAAGTGTCTGCCAGAATGATGCGATCGATTTCGATCAGAAGGAAGAATGGCTGGAAGTAAAGGTTGCAGCCGTTATCCTTTCCCCGGGTTACGAACCCTTCGACCCTTCTGTGAAGGGAGATTATGGATACGGAAAATTTGAAAATGTCGTGACCAGTCTCGATTTCGAGCGACTGTTGTGTGCTACGGGCCCGTATGAAGGCGAAATTCTGCGTGAATCGGACGGGAGGCACCCGAAAAAAATCGCATGGATCCAGTGCGTGGGCTCCCGCAGGGTCACGGCCGGAGACAACTCCTACTGTTCGGCGGTATGCTGCAGCTACACTCAGAAGCAGGTCATTTTGACGAAAGACCACGACCAGGATGCTGAATGCGTCATCTTTCACAATGATATCCGGTCTTACGGAAAAGATTTCGAGGCCTATTTTAAGCGGACCGAACAACTAGCAGACGTCCGTTTTATCAGGAGCTATGTGGCGGTGACCGGTGAAATTCCGGAAACCAAGAACCTGATTGTCAGGTATTCCACTCCGGATGAGGGTGTGAAAGAAGAAGCGTTCGATATGGTCGTGTTGTCGGTGGGGTTGAACCCGCCGGACGATTATCGGGAACTTGCGGATATTTTCGGGATCCAACTGGAGTCGCACGGATTTTGCCTGACCTCGCCGACCGACCCGGTGGAGACCGGGCATCCGGGTATTTTTGTAAGTGGGGCGTTCCAGGGTCCGATGGATATCCCGGAATCGGTTTTTTCGGCCAGCGGCGCGGGTTCCCGCTGCGGGGAGTTGATTGATTACAGGCGTGGGAAGCTGACCCGCGAAAGGGTATATCCGGCCGAAACAGATGTTTCAGGCGAAGAGCCCAGGATCGGGGTGTTTGTCTGTCATTGCGGTGCGAACATAGGAAGGGTGGTCGATGTCCCGTCCACCGTTGAATATGCACTTACCTTGCCGAATGTCGTGTACGCCCAGGAGCAGCTTTTTGCATGTGCCACCAATTCCGCTAAAGAGA
Organism: Desulfatiglandaceae bacterium; assembly: GCA_046498185.1. GTDB lineage: Bacteria > Desulfobacterota > DSM-4660 > Desulfatiglandales > Desulfatiglandaceae > CAYXDR01. Next base: position 18,460 of record JAWOBE010000106.1, read on the forward strand.
TCACCGATATGATAAAGGAGAAGAATCTCAACCGGGTGATCGTTGCGGCCTGCTCCCCCAGGACTCTCGAGCCTTTGTTCCGTGACACTCTAAGGGAGGCGGGGCTCAACCAGTATTTTCTCGAAATGGCCAATATCAGGGAGCATAGCTCGTGGGTCCACTCCAAGGAACCTGAAGAGGCTACCAATAAAGCAAAGGACATCATTCGCATGTCCGTGGCCAGGGCCTGCTTCCTGGAATCGCTTGAGGAAATCGATCTTCCGGTCGACAAAACAGCACTGGTGGTGGGCGGAGGCATAGCAGGCATGACATGCGCCCTTTCGATCGCCAACCAGGGCCATCACGTCCACCTGGTGGAAAAGGAGGCGGAACTTGGAGGGACCGCCAAGAGAATGTATTACACGCTGGAAGGCCTCGATGTACAGGAGTATCTTGAAGGTCTTGCGAGCGATGTATACCGGCATCCGCTTATCCATGCGCACATGGACGCTGAGATAACCACCGTAGACGGTTATGTGGGAAATTTCGTGACCGGTGTCAGGTCCGAAAGAGGCTTCACCGAAATCAGGCACGGAGCGGCGGTGATCGCCGTAGGCGCGGATGAATATAAACCCGTTGAATACCATTACGGCCGGGATGACAGGGTGATGACCCAGCTGGAGCTGGAAGGGAGGGTGGCAGGAGCGGACAAGGACCTGCTCCATGCAGAGTGCGTGGTGATGATTCAATGCGTCGGTTGTAGAAACGAGGAGAGGAATTATTGCTCCAGGGTCTGCTGCAGCCAGGCAATTAAGAACGCTTTAAAACTGAAGGAATTAAACCCCGGCATTGATATATATATTTTCTTCCGGGACATGAGAACCTATGGGTTCAGGGAGGATTACTACCGTGAAGCCTCGAACAGGGATGTCAGGTTCGTTCGCTTCGAGCCGGGTGGTGAACCTGAAGTGGAAGCGGTCGAGGAGGAAGGGCGGCCGGTTCTGAGGGTTTCAACTGTTGATCCGATCCTGGGGGAAAAACTCGCGGTGGACGCCGATTATCTGGTTCTGTCTGCGGCGGTGGTTCCACACCCTGAGAACAACAGGATAGCCCAGTTATTCAAGGTGCCGCTCGGTGACGACAAATTCTTCAAGGAAGCACATGTCAAGCTGAGGCCAGTTGATTTCGCCGCTGAAGGAGTTTTCCTTTGCGGAATTGCTCATTATCCGAAGCATATCCTCGAATCGGTCAACCAGGCCGTAGGAGCCGCCGGCAGGGCCTTGACCCTGCTTTCCCATGACAGCGTCACGGTGTCCGGCTCGGTCTGCGAGGTGGATTACGAAAAATGCGTCACATGCGGGGCGTGCATCGCTGCGTGCAAGTATAATGCGATCGCGTTCATGGATACCCCGAAGGGGAAGAAGGCTGTCGTAAACCAGGTGATTTGCAAAGGAGACGGTTTATGCAATGCGAAATGCCCTGTGGGGGCGATTTCGCTCAAGCATTTCACCGACCGGGAAATTTTGAGCCAGATCGATGCGGCGGCGTGAAATATCTCGATGACATGTGGGAGCGGATCGTCTCCGCCATTGTTGAAACTAGCTATGCAAAGGAGGTGATCGATCGTGGGTGCAAATCCCAAGTTCAGGCCTAAAGTACTGGGCTTTATCTGCCACTGGTGAGGCTACGGCGCGGCGGACATGGCTGGAGTTTCCAGGCTACAATATACGAGTGAAGCAAGGTTTATCCGTGTTATGTGTTCCGGGAGGGTTGATCCGGAGTTCGTACTCAGGGCGTTTTTGAACGGAACCGATGGTGTGTTCATAGCAGGCTGCCGCCTTGGAGAATGCAACTATGTCACCCAGGGGAATTATCATGCGCTTGATATGGTTCTTCTTCTTAAACGCGTGATGGAACATGTCGGCATAGACAGTGAACGGCTTACAATAAAATTCATGTCTTCGGGTGAAGGGAATGTTTTTGTCGAAACCGTGAACAATTTTGTCGATAAAGTTCGTAAACTCGGCCCAATAGGATCCAGTGAAAATTTGAGCAAAGCCTTATTGCAATTTAAACTAAAATCTATTGATAAATTGTTGCCTTATTTAAAACTTGTTCAAAGTGAAAGTCTATCCGTAAAGATGAAAACAGAAGTGGAGCATGTTGATTTTTTCAACAGCGAAGAAACCGGGAAGGTGATCGACCAATCGGTGTTTGAAAAATTAAAATTGAGTCAAATCATCGGACTTTTGAGGGAAAATCCCCACTCAACCGGGGAAATAGCCGAGATACTGGGTTTGAATCCTTCGGAAGTTTCTAGACACCTCAAAAATTCATCCAGGCAGGGATTGGTGAGGTATGACGAGAGCTTGAAACGGTTCGCGGCTGCCTAGAGGCGGAAGAAAGTCAGGAAAAGTTATGGACAACGACAGAATCGACCAGATCATCCAAAAATACGGCGGTGAACCCAGTTCGTTGATTCAGGTGATGCTGGATATTCAGAGTGAGAATCACTGGCTCCCGAAAGAGGCGCTGGAAAGGATAAGCCTTAAGCTGAAGGTGCCGATGACCCGGATACAACATATAGCCACCTTTTACAAGGCATTCAGCCTGGTTCCGAAGGGACGTCACCGAATCCATGTATGCATGGGCACCGCGTGCCATGTTCGTGGTGCACCCCGTGTGCTCGATGCGGTGCAGGGCTTGATCGGCATCAAGCCCGAGGAGACGGACCTGGATTTGAAATTCAGCCTTGAAACAGTGAATTGTCTTGGTTGCTGTGCATTAGGGCCTGTTATGGAAATCGACGGCGAGACCCACGGCAAGATGACTTCGGCCGACGTTTCGGATATTTTAAAAAACTATGATTAGGATGATGCTATGTCACCGATAAGTTCCCCGGCTGAACTGGAGAGATTAAGAAGCGAGATTCTTTCGAAACGCGATCCGAAAAAACCCTGCATCACGGTTTGCTCCGGCTCTGCGTGTCATGCCTCAGGAAGCAAAGAGGTCGCCGCAAGACTTGAAGAAGAGATTGAAAAACAGGGGTTGAGCGCGGATGTGGAAATCCGCAGGACCGGATGCCACGGTTTCTGCGAGAGGGGTCCCATCATCGTCGTTCATCCGGAGAAGATATGCTATCTGCAGATAACGCCCGATGACATCCCGGAAATTCTTTCCCGTACTGTAAAGAATGGTGAGGTGATAGAGCGTCTTCTTTACACCGACCCTGCCACCGGCGAAAAGAAAGTTCACGAGTCTGAAATACCGTTTTACAAGAATCAGGAACGCCTGGTTTTCGGCTCGAACGGAAATATAGATCCTAAAAGCCTGGAAGATTACCTGGCGATAGGCGGCTACGCGGCGCTGGCGGGAGTTCTTTCCGGAATGACTCCGGAGGAGGTCATCGAGCAAGTCAAAAACTCCAACCTTAGAGGAAGAGGAGGAGGAGGCTTCCCGGCCGGAAAAAAATGGGAGGGTTCGCGGAATGCGCCGGGGGATATGAAATATGTGATCGTAAATGCCGATGAAGGTGATCCCGGAGCCTATATGGACCGGAGCCTGCTCGAGGGAAACCCGCATTCGGTGCTGGAGGGGTTGACGATCGGAGCATACGCGGTGGGTTCCCATGAGGGCTACATTTACGTCAGGCAGGAATACCCGTTGGCGGTGGAAAATGTGACCACCGCGATCAAGCAGGCTGAAGAATACGGTTTTCTCGGCACGAACATACTCGGATCCGGCTTCGATTTCACCGTGAAAGTCCATCAGGGAGCCGGGGCTTTCGTGTGCGGCGAGTCGACCGCTCTTATGACCGCGCTTGAAGGCAGGGCGGGGGAGCCAAGGCCGAAATATATCCGGTCAAACGTAAAAGGCCTCTGGAACAGGCCGAGTGTTTTGAACAACGTGGAGACCTGGGCGAATGTCCCGCTCATCATCAACAAAGGCGCCGAGTGGTTCACGCGCCTGGGGACCGAGGGAAGCAAGGGCACCAAAATTTTTTCACTCGTCGGTAAGATTAACAATACCGGTCTCGTAGAAGTACCGATGGGGATGACTTTGAGGGACATCATCTACAAAATAGGAGGGGGAATTCCGAAGGGAAAGAAGTTCAAGGCGGTTCAAACAGGGGGGCCGTCCGGAGGATGCATCCCGGAGGAGTTGCTGGACCTGCAGGTGGGTTTCGACGAATTGACCGGTGCCGGGTCGATGATGGGGTCCGGCGGTATGATCGTGATGGACGAGGATACTTGCATGGTTGATGTGGCCAGGTATTTCCTCGAATTTTTGAGTGATGAATCCTGCGGGAAGTGTGTTCCTTGCCGCGAAGGCATCCGGCAGATGTTGAAGATACTCACCAACATTACGAAAGGCAAGGGTAAGGAAGGCGACATCGAGCTTCTGGAAGAACTGGCCGAGGTCGTAAGCGGAGCATCCCTGTGTGCATTGGGAAAGAGCGCCCCGAATCCTTTTTTGAGCACTCTGAAATATTTCAGGGAAGAATACGAGGCGCACATAAAAGAAAAGAGGTGCCCGGCGCTTTCGTGCAAGGATCTAATTTCATATTACATTGATCCGTCAAAGTGCCAGGCCTGCATGATATGCTTCAGAAAATGTCCGTCGGAGGCCATTTCCGGAGGCAAAAACAGGATCCACGTTATAGACCAGGAAAAATGTACGAAATGCGGGACTTGTTTCGAAGTCTGCCCTGCGCGTTTTGGTGCGGTGAAGAAAATTTCCGGTGAACCGGTTCCGCCCGACGTCCCTGAAGAAGAACGAACCATTGTCAGGAAGAGCAAAAAAAATGGGTGAAATTCGATTGCAGATTGACGGTAACGAGGTCGAAGCCGCCGAAGGTATGACGGTTCTGGAAGCAGCCGCAGCCGCCGGGATTTTTATCCCGACTTTGTGCCACCACGAGAATCTCGAGCCGTATGGTGGATGCCGGATATGCACGGTTGAGGTTGAAGCCCGAGGACGGACCAACCTGGTGGCGGCGTGCCTTTACCCGGTCGAGAAGGACCTGGTGGTGAGAACCAGATCCGCAAAGATCGATAAAATAAGAAAAATGATCCTGGAGTTGCTGCTTGCTCATGCTCCCGAATCCCCGAAACTGTTGGCCTTGGCCGAAGAATATCATGCCGACAAAAACCGCTTCGAGAAGGAATCTTCATTTTGCATTCATTGCGGTCTTTGTGTAAGATACTGCGCCGAGGTCAAACAAAAGAACGCGATCGGTTTCGTCGACAGGGGTTCCAGGCGGGAGATCTGTTTCGACCCTGAAATAGCACTCGCCGAGTGCTGGAAATGCAAGGAGTGTTTCCCTCTCTGTCCTACCTCGGCATTGCAGGCTGCCTACGTGTTGACAATGGCGCTTGCATCCCCGCTCGCATCGTCCGGAGAATTGCCGGAGACAGTCGATTCTTGAATGAGAAAAACTTAAAAACAGCCGCCGTGGTCACCCTGGGGTGTCCGATGAACCAGGTGGACTCGGAAAGTATAATGAGCGGGCTGGTGTCCCGGGGGTTTACGCTGGTTCCCGAAGAGGATGCCAGGGTGATCGTGGTAAACACCTGCGGATTCCTGGAGGATGCCTGCAGGGAATCGATCGAAACGATCCTGGAACTGGCCGAGCTGAAGACTTCTGGAAAGCTCGAGCGGCTTGTCGTGGCCGGTTGTCTCGCCCAGAGATACCCGGACGATCTCAGCCGGGAACTTCCGGAGGCCGATGCAGTTGTCGGGCTCGATAAGCGCGGGGCTATCCCCGGGCTTTGTGAATCGCTTCTGGGGTTTTCAGGCTCGGAGTCTGAGATTTTTTCCCGGGTGGTTTCAGGACCCGCACACACCGCATATCTTAAGATAGCCGAGGGCTGCGACAACAGGTGCACATACTGCACCATACCCTCCATACGCGGGCCGTATCGAAGCAGGCCTTTGGAAGAAGTGCTGGAGGATGCCGCCAGGCTGGTGGAGTTGGGGGCGAGGGAACTTATCCTGATCGCGCAGGATACAACCTGCTACGGCAAAGACGGCGGCCCGCCGCTGGTGACATTGCTCGATCGGCTGTGTGTGTTGGAAGATCTGGAATGGATACGTATAATGTATACTCATCCGGACCACTTCACAGATTCGCTGATCGAAGCGTTGCCCGGTAACCCCAAGGTTATTCCATACCTGGACATTCCCATACAGCATATCTCCGCCCGGGTGCTTCGGCGCATGGGAAGAAAATGCGGACCCGGCTGCCTGCGCCGGCTGCTTTACACGCTCAGGAAAAAAATACCGGATCTTGTGTTGCGTACCTCTCTTATCGTCGGATTTCCCGGTGAAACGGATAATGATTTTGAAGAGCTGATGGATTTTGTTCAAGACATGCGTTTCGAGAGGCTCGGGGCGTTCAAGTTTTCGCCTGAGGAGGGTACGCCGGCCGCTCGGATGCCGGAAGCCATTCCATCCGAGCTGATTTCCGCGCGCTACGAACGCTTGATGGAAATGCAGTCCGGTATTATCCGTGAGTTTCACGATTCATTGGTGGGGAAGGAATTCCGGATGATAATCGATGAGATCGAGGAAGAATCCCGCACTGCAAGGGGACGTACTTATATGGATGCGCCTGATGTAGACTGCACCGTTTCAGTGGTCGGGGATATCCCTGACCGGGAGGCATTCATGAAAATAAGGATCCTTTCTACATGTTTTTACGATCTTAAGGCGAAACCGGTGTAATTTGTAGGTCGGGATTCTTTGCGGAAATAATCATTTTTTGAACCTTGATTCAGGCCCGCCGAAACTCATTGACTGGCAGAGATGTTTATCTGTATACTCTATATTTAAAATGCCGGGCTCGGCGGGGTTTTCGGAGAGCCGCACCGGCGATATCAACAGGCCGGCGGCAATGTCTTTCTACTCCAGTGACCTGCCGCTTTGCTCCGGGACTATGATGCATAAACAGCAATTGATAGACATTTTCAGAAAAATCCTCGATACAGAGGAACCTTTTGAGTTCCTTGCAAAATTAACCGAGTCTGAACTCGAGACACTCATAGCCGGCGTGCGCGGCAGGATAGACCGCGAAAAATAAGCAGGCCGGCGAGTTTGAGGCTGGACACATCTGCTTTTTTCTTTCTTCGAGCGATGGTTTGCGTTTCAGTGCTTGAGAGGGAAATTCCCGCCTGCTTTTTTACCACTGGAATTGTTTTCCCATCCTGCTTCCGGCTGTTGACGTGGTCCGGCAAAGGTTTACCATGATAACTGCAGGAATAGATTATGGCGCTGGTCACACCAGGTGCGTGGTGATGAGAGACGGCGGAATCGTCGGCACCGGCTCGGTTCAAACCGATTTCGATTTGGAAAAGAGCGCGGCATTTTCGCTGTTGGCGGCGATCCATACCGCCGGGCTCGCCAGGGATGATATCGAAAGGATCGGGGCCACCGGCTCCGGCAGGTTTCTGGCCGCCAAGGCCGACATTTTAATCGACGATGCCGAGGCGGTTGCGCTCGCAGTGCGTTCATTTTTACCAGACGTCCGGACGGTTTTGGATATCGGAGACGAGCGAAGCCTGGCCGCCAGACTCAACCGTGACGGCGGCGTTGTAGATGTCGCTATAAGCAGGGAATGTGCGGCCGAAGCAGGTGTATATATTGAAAGCATTGAGCGGCTTCTCGGAACGGATCCGGTGGGAGAGAGCTCGACGGTGCAGGCTTCCAAGGAAAAAATACCCTTGAACGCGCAGTGCTTGATTTTTGCGGAGAGGGAAATCCCTGAGTTGATCCGGGCCGGGTTCAGCCCGGCCGATATTCTGAGATCGGCCAATGAATCTCTCGCCGTGCATATCGCTTCGATGGTACAGCGCATCGGGGTGGCGGAAGAAGTGGTTGTAACCGGCGTGGTAGGCCGCAATTCATCTTTGGTTGAAGCTGTACGGAGCCGGATCGAGGTCGAAAGGATTCATGTCCCTGATTTCCCCGACTTCGCTGCCGCGGCGGGAGCTGCTGCAGCGGCCGCTGAAAATGATTATGCAGCGCATGGGGCTGGATGCATTGAACATGAAGCTTTCGTTGTTTTGAAATGGCCTGGAAGCGGAGCCGGGATTCAGGGGAAGCGGGAGGCCGAACCGCCTGAGGCGACGAGGTGGCGGGCCCCCGGGGTAAACCTTGAGGAAGCCTCCTACATAACCGCCGGGGTGGATATGGGCTCCGTTTATGCCAAGGCTTGCATGGTGGTCGACGGTCGTATTTCGTCCTATGTTATCATGCCTACTTCAGGCAGTCGGAAAGAGGCGGTCGAGGTTTTTGACTCGCTTCTCGAGACAGCAGGCGTGCCGGAGAAACGCGTGGATTACTGTGTGGGCACCGGGTACGGGCGGGTGCGTATCCCGTTTGCAGGCAGGACGATAACCGACACCGCCTGTCACGCCAGAGGAGCCGCTTTTATATACGGGCCTTCGGTGCGTACAGTGCTCGATGTAGGCGGGCAGGAAATGAAGGTGATGCGCTGCGACGGAAAAGGTAAGGTGACCGATTTCCTGGTAAACGACAAATGCGCGGCCGGCACCGGTGTCGGAATGGAGGTGTTTGCGGGGCTGCTGGGTGTACCGATCGCCGATGCGGGCGGTCGTTTGTTGCAGGTCGATAAAGAACCTTTGGCTTTACCTGATACCTGTGTGGTTCATGCTTGGTCCAGGGCCGAGGAGATGCTTGCAAAAGGTGTTTCTGTGGAGGAGGTGCTGGCGGGCTTTTGCGCGTGCTGCGCGGAGCGCATACATTCGTTGCTGGAAAAAGCCGGCGTGGCGCCCGGGCTTGCTTTCACCGGTGGGCTCGCGAAAAACCGTGGCATCGTGGAGCGGCTGGCTCCGCTTCTCGGTTATGAACCTTTGAAAAGCGGATGGGATCCGCAAATCGCCGGTGCCGCCGGTGCCGCACTTTTTGCTTATAAATTGTGCCTGAAAAGAAAAAGGCCCCGGAAAGGCGGAGAATCTTGAGATGTCCCTGGTGACGGCCTGGATAGACGGCGAAAAAATCAGGATGGAGGATGGGTGCACTATCCTGGATGCCTGCAGGAAGGCCGGAATCTATATACCTGTTTTGTGCAGCCACCCTGATCTGCCGCCGGTTATAGATCTGGAGCCTTCAAAGGTGGTTTACCAGGGCAGTGCGAGGTTTGAGAACAATCCTCAGCCTGGTCCCGACCCCGGTTGCCGGCTTTGCCTAGTGGAGATCGAAGGCGGGAACGAGCTGGTAAGGGCTTGTGCCACCGGGATTAAAGACGGGATGAAGGTCATCACCCGGAGCGAACGCATAGCGGAGGCAAGGCGTGAGAATTTAATACCGATTCTCGCAGGCCACCCGCATGCATGCCTCGTATGCGCCAAAAGGGATGGATGCAGCCTGAGCCGGTGCCCTTCGAATGTGCCCGAGGCCGAGCGTTGCTGTTCGCTGTTCGGAAATTGCGAGCTGCAGAAGGTTGCGGATTATATTGGTATCTCGGTGCGCACTCCTCGATGGAGACCGCCTGCGGAGCCGACGGTGGTGGAAGAGGCTCTTTTTATCCGTGACTACAGCCTCTGTATAGGCTGCACCAGGTGCGTCAGGGTATGTAACGACCTTGTAGGAGCCGGTGCTCTGGGCTTCGTCTACGATTCGCAGGGCGGTGTCAGGGTCGGAAGCGTACGGGAAAGCCTCGAGGAATCAGGCTGTCGCTTCTGTACCGCGTGCGTCGAGGTGTGCCCCACAGGGGCTTTAATGGACCGCGATGTACCTGTCGGAAACCGCAAAGAGAGGCGGGCCCCGTGTGCCGATGCATGTCCGGTGCACGTGGATATCCCGGAGTATCTGCGTCTTGCTGCGGCCGGCCGTTTCAGGGAAGCCTGTGAAGTGATACGTGAGAAGCTCCCTTTTCCCGGCATCCTCGGACGGGTATGTACAATGCCGTGCGAGGATGTCTGCAGGCGTGGAGTTCTGGATGAACCTCTAGCCATTCGTGCGGTCAAACGTTATGCGTGCGGGCAGGTCGGTGAAATCAGGCGGTCGATTTCGCCTGAAACCGGAAGAAGAGTGGCTGTCGTTGGCGCAGGGCCCGCAGGTCTTACTGCAGCATATTACCTCGGGGCCGCCAGTCACCGGGTGACCGTGATCGAAAAGTTCCTGGAACCCGGCGGTATGCTCCGCTATGGAATTCCGTCGTTCAGGCTTCCGAGGAGCATGGTCTCTTTCGAGATCGGGGAGGTTTTCGATTCAGGCGTCGAGTTCCGCCCCGGAGTCGTATTCGGGGAAAGCGCTACGTTTTCATCCCTGCGCGAGGAGGGTTTTGATGCGGTTTTCATCGCCATCGGGGCTTGGCGTGGCCGAGAGCTGAACATACAGGGCGCCGGACTTCCGGGCGTGATATTCGGGATTGATTTCCTGCGGGACTCTGCAGATGAGCCGCGTCCGATGCTCAAAGGTGAGGTGATGGTCATCGGAGGGGGAAACACGGCCGTCGATGCGGCACTCACCGCCGTCCGCTGCGGTTCATGCAAGGTAACGATGGTATGCCCGGAACCGTTCGACCGGATGTCGGCGGGTCGACGTGGGGTTGAAGCGGCATCGGCCGAGGGTGTGGATATACTTTCCGGCTATGGCGTTTCCAGGATAATCGAAAAATATGGGAAAGCATCCGGGGTTGAAATTGCTCGCTGTATAACGCTTTTTGATGAACCGGACAGGTTTTCACCGGTTTTAGACGACCATGTTAAAGCTTTTGGTGCGGAACATGTCATTATAGCAGTGGGTCAGAAGCCGGATCTATCCTTTGCAGCCCGAGAGCCGGGAATCGGGTTTTCGAAAGGCTTCATTTCTGTGGACGCGGGGAGCCTTGAAACCGGGCTGCCGGGCATTTTCGCCGGCGGCGACGTGATCCGTGAGGGAGGGACGGTTATAGATGCAGTCGCAGCCGGTAGAAGGGCCGCCCGGTCAATCGATCGGTTCCTGGGCGGAAAAGGGGCATATGAAGAGATATCTTCTACAGGCGATCGGCTGCGTAAATTTTTCATAACGGATGCACGATTTGCAGACAACAGGCGGGCACTCGAAAAAGAGCTTGATATTAATATAAGGCGTTCGTGCTTTGATGAAGTGGTCCTGGGCTACAGTGCGGAAGAAGCCTCCATCGAGGCGTCCCGTTGCCTGCAGTGCGATTTCCGTTTGAAGCTCGGTTCGAACCCCTCCCCTCCGGAGGATTTTTTACCTTTCACCAGGGAGCATGTTGAACGGGTACCCGAGGGCCCTGGTGTATATAGGCTTTACGACGGACGGCGTAATGTGGCGGCGATAAAGGGGACAGCGAATCTGAAGCAGAGCCTTTTTGATATACTGGATGAGGATCAAGGTGCTTTCTGGTTCGACTTCCAGGAATCTGCAATGTTTTCGACCCGTGAAAATGAATTGATCAGGGATCATCTTCGCAGGTACGGCAGCATGCCGGGGGAAGACCTGGACGACCTGTTTTGAAAAATAAGGTGGAATTCCTTATTATCTATCCTTGCCTTCTGTGGACCACAGCACTTCGTAGGAATGAACGGGTGTGTGTATGCCCTTGACGTTGATCTCGCCTATGTCTCTTGCTTTCAAGCCGTTTTGCACATGGCTGAAGGTGCGGCTGCTGATGAGTATTTGCCCGGGTTTCGCCAGGGATACCAGCCGTGCGGCCACGTTAACCTGGTTTCCGATTACCGTATAGTCGCGGTGGTTTTCCGCACCGATCGTTCCGACGGTCATGAACCCGGTGTTCATACCGATGCCGATGGCAAGATCATGGCCGAAGGAAAGCCATTCACTGCGCAGATCAAGAGCCTTGTGCTGCATTTCGACCGCAACTTTGACTGCTTTCGATGCATGATCCTCCATCGGAACCGGGTCCCCGAAGAATATCAGAAGTCCATCTCCCACGATTTTGTTCAGTGTTCCGTCGTGCTTGTGAATAACATCAACCATATTCTGCAGGTACAGATCAAGCAAATGGACGATTTCCTCCGGTTCGAGGCTGTCTGTAAGGGCGGAAAAATTTCTGATGTCCGTGAACATGACGGTCATCATTTTCCGTTCGCATTTGCCGTCGAACGAACAGGCGCCGTTCAAAACCATTTCGGTGAATTTGGGTGAAAGGTACCTCCTGAGATTGTTATATTTTTCAAGCTGATCAACCTGAATTTCAATGGTTGCCTCCAGGTCTTTGTTAAGCTCCAGCAGTTCATTTTGGGCGCGGGAGAGTTCGAGAGTTCTCGCAGCGACCTTTTCTTCCAGTTCCAATGCATATCGGTGCAGATGCTCTTTTGCATCGTGCAGCTCGAGGTGGGCCTCCTGGAGGGTGCGATAAGCCGTGTTCTTTGCCAGTATGCTTTGTTTCAGGCGGTTAATGGTATCGATGAGTTCAGCTTCCGTGTTGCCGGAGAAATTCTTGAATTTGAATACCTGCGATAGCCGCTTAACAAAGGACAGCCGCTCGTAGGTAGCTTCGGTGATGAAAAAAGGTGCCTTGTAGATTTGCCCCTCGGAAAGCTGAAAATATTCCCCGACCTGTACTGTGCGGGTTATAAGCAAACCTTTGGGGCCGGTGCCGCTGTCAGCCGGTTTGTAGGCACCGAGGAATTCCTCTCTCCCGTTCACCGACTCGGCAGCCAGAAGAACCGTTTTTCCACAGGAGATGCGGCGGCCGTTGGCAGGGTCCCGGACCGTAAGCCTGCCGTCCTCCATTTCAGGCGCCATTCCGTGAATCTTCAGCTCCGGCTCTTCGGAAAGAAGCCGAACCGGGTCGTAGGGTAGCAAACGATGTTTGACCACGGCCGGCTGAAGCCCCCAGATTGTAGGAATGGCCGAGATGATGCCGCAGAAATACGGGTCGCGGATAAAGTCCTTATGCGGGTCTATATCCGGGTGATGCCTTATCTTAAAAACCGTGCGGTACCTCGGTGCAGTACCCTGAAGCTCGGGTGGAATGATGATTTCCAGCTTTTTGGTGTCGTTGAAGTTTTCATTGAAAAAGGGCAGCCTCTGGAAACCGTCGTTGGGTGTGGCGAACACCCTGACAAAGTAGTGAAACCGGCCCCAGGACTTGAGCCTGGCCGCAGAAGCACCGCAGTTAAAATAAAAATTGGGTTCGTTGACCAGCTTTTTGGCTTTTCTGAGTATGGTCAGGAAATTTTCGAATGTTGTCCATTCGTCTTCATTCAGGAAAAACATTTCAGGCGACGCATATTGATCAACCGGAAACGGAAGCCCCTCGAAAAGCTGGCTGCAGGAGCCTGTGCGGTGCGTGGTGTAGGCTGCGACTATTTTTATGTTCCGGTTGCTTATCCGTTCCTCTCGGGTCATGAATCACACCGTCCAATTTGAAGGGCTCCTCGAATCCCTCGATGGATACGGGGCGTCAACACCTTAGATAAAATGCAAACTATATGCCGATGTGTCAAACGCCGATTATCTTTTGTGGGAGCGGTTTTCAACCGCGATTTGTCCGAACATCGCTCCCTTGTAGGCGCGGTTTCCCTACCGCGTCTTGCCCGCACGGCGTCCCATACCACCACGAACGGCATTGCAATGTGGGAGCGGTTTTCAACCGCGATTTGTCCGAACAACGCTCCCTTGTAGGCGCGGTTTCCCTACCGCGCCTTGCCCGATGGATGTTTGGCCCATTTACGTAGTTTCGACAACTGCACAAGAAAAAGTGCCGAGCAGCACAACTTTATGTACAAAGACCAATCCAGGTTCTCTGGCGAAAACCGATTTTCAGCTTGACAACTATGGGTGGTAATATAAAATACTTTTTTTATCCGGGACGTGGCGCAGTCTGGTAGCGCACCTGAATGGGGTTCAGGGAGTCGGAGGTTCAAATCCTCTCGTCCCGACCAGCAAAATCAAGGGGTTGCGGAACATCCGCAGCCCCTTTTTCGTGGAAAAATCGTTTGTATACCTATTTGGGTACGCAAGGCTATAGTTTCATCTGGTCTTTCCTGAATTTTATAGCTTCCAACGGATCCGGTGGATCTATCGGGTAATGGACATTTTCGTAGGCTTTAACGAGAAGCGTCAAGCGTTCCAGTTCAGCAACCTCGGGCGTGTCTACCTCCGCGTCCATCAGGGTTTCAATGCGGGCCAAGGCTTTTTCATAATCCTTTTCGGATCTTATCTGCTCCAAGTGCATGAATTTTTTCTCCGGATCCGCATGGGAAATGCTTCTTAAATCAATTCCTTAGAAAGGGGAGAGTCAATGGCGGCAAGCCTGCTCTCTGAACCATGCTCTGTACAAATTCCCTGAAGTAAGGCCAGGTATTCATTTGAAGATTGAGGTCTGTATATATATACATAAAATCGTCTGAAAGATCTTCCTCGGATTCCAGCACCACGCGATATGTTGCCTGGATCTTGATGGCAAACTCCTTCTTGGTGGTTTTTGTGGCAACGATTTCATAATCGCAGCTCACTTCCGCGAGGCTGCCCTTTTCGATTCTATAGGATGTCTTATGCTGAAGATCAGCTTTCATGTTACTGCCGAGTTTCTCTCTCCGAATTTTCATCATGCAGGCTTCCATCTCTATGGATTGCAGGTTTACACTTTTTAGAATTTCTCGATACTCATCCGGAGAAATTTTTGGCTTTAACGTCTTTTTAGTCACTGATGCCCCCTCTAAGCCGCGGCCTTATAACCATCTGCGGAATATTCCCACTTGTACGTCCGAAACACGGCCTTGGATGGTTCCATACGGTATTGAAGGTTCCCTATCATTTTATTAAGGGATCTCAATTCATCATAGACTCCGGTCAAAATACCGGATAGCCTGTCTTCCTGGTAATGCATAGCTAACAAGGTGCAAGCATATTGATTGAGACTCACCCCGTTTGCCTGTGCGGATTCGGCCAACTGACGGTGAAGGTATTTCGGTAGCCTTATGAGAAAGCGACCGCTGTAGTCAACGGCTCCCTGATCAGGCTCCGGGATGTCAATGCCTTCGTTCAGGTAGGCCTGAACAGGCCGACGGCATCGGCGATCAAAATGCGTTGGCGGGGCTGTGCCAGGGCCTGCACGGCGGGGTCGAGCTGAAATGGCACCGGATCCATCGCAGCTTGATGCGCTCGCAAGCCCAAGCGCCTGCCCGTTGTGATGACTCGCGATGAAGTCAAGGCCGTGCTGGCGAACCTGGCAGGCGACAAGCGGCTTATGGCAACGATCATGTACGGCGCCGGGTTGCGTCTGATGGAATGTCTGCGTTTGAGAGTGCAGGACATCGATTTTTCTAGAAATGAAATCCTTGTTCGGGACGGCAAGGGTGCCAAAGACCGTGGACGACCTGTAAAAGTGGCGTGTTATGCAGAAACCATATATACCTTCGAGGAATCGACAAAATTGCCGTAACATACAGAAATCAATGGTTTTCTCATATTTTTAGGCAAAGGGTGCTATGACGCGATCGAAACAAACAGGGTGTTATAGAGAAACTACCTAATCATTGATGGCGCGGACGAGCCGCGCCATCGGGGCTGCGTATTACCAACCGCAGCCCCGTTCGCCAATAGGTCGCAGCGTTATTGACCACCAGCCACTTAGTGTGTATAGTACATATCATGAAAAGTGGGAAAATCATCGAAAGGCTTAAAAAGGATGGATGGATTCTCCATCATACAAAAGGAGACCACCATCAGTTCAAACATCCAGTAAAGCCAGGTAAGATTACTGTCCCGCATCCTAAAAATGATTTACCGATCGGCACGCTCCGAAACATTTACCGGCAGGCTGGTTGGCAATGGAGATAATGCCATGAAATATCCGGTTGTAATCCATAAAGATGAAAATTCAGATTACGGTGTCACCTTTCCGGACTTACCGGGATGCTTTTCTGCAGGGGACACAATAGAAGAGGCCCTTGTTAATGCTCAGGAGGCTGCAGAATGTCACATCGAAGGTATTTTGCTGGATTCCGAGCCTTTTCCTGTTGCCACAAATATCGAAAAACACAAGGATAATCCCGAGTATAAGGATGGCATATGGGCTCTTGTGGAGGTAGACATCAGCCGATTATCGCTTAAATCAAAGAGGGTTAATATCACCATGCCGGAGAGATTGCTGAATTCATTAGACTATTATGCAAAAAAGCATGGTGAAACCAGATCGGGCCTATTGACTCAGGCCGTTACCGAATATATGGCATCCCGCCAATAAAAGGGCGAACCTGTTTTTGCCCAGGACGCCAAACAGCCGGCGCCTGTGAAAATGTCGATGGCGCGGACGCTGGGCGCCGCGCCATCGGGGCTGCGTATTACCATCTGTCCGTCGCTTCGCGCCGACCATCAAGCGGATGCAGCAGACGGCGGGCCCCGCGAGCAAACTCGCGGTTCCGCCCGCTGCTGATCCGCAGCCCCGTTGGGTTGCTGGCAACGTAGAACCACAATTTTGAACTGTTGAACTTAAGCGGATTTCATTTCAGGAAGGGGATGTTGGCAATATCCCCTTCGACAACAAAACCTTTGACTGGGCATGGTGTGCCGACTGCATTGGATATGGCCCTTGGGAACCGCTGCCTTTATTGAAAGAGTTAGCAAGGGTGGTGAAACCCGGTGGTATTGTAGCAATCTCTGGCTGGTCTTCGGAAAATTTGCTTCCTGGATATCGTCGGTTGGAAGCCCGTCTGAAAGCGACATCAGGCGGTATTGCTCCATTTATACATGGGAAGAAGCCAGAGACGCACTTTCTGCGCGCACTTGGCTGGTTTCGCGAGATAGGGCTGAAGGAACCTGCTGCAAAAGTCTTTGCTGATAGTTTCCATGCCCCCCTCAGCCCAGGAATACGCAATGCCTTGGAGGGTCTTTTTGATATGCGCTGGCCAGATGTTGAGCTCGAGTTGTCATCCGACGACCAGACAGAATTCCGGCGATTGTGCCGACTAGATTCACCAGATTTTATACTGAATCTTTCAGATTATTACGCATTTTTCACACATACACTATTTTGGGGGAAAATTGCCAAGTGACTTCTATGGAAGTGAGAATGGCAACCCATCAAGGCTTTTGCAGCGGAGCGCAAAAAGCCGCGCCCGCTGAAAAGCAACGTTAAACGCCAAGACAGAATAGCAAGAACGGCCCGACGAACCCGAGAAAGAGAAGACAGCAGGTGAATTACGAGATCAAGAAAGACAAAACGTGGCTTGTCCGCGAAGAAGAGCGTGTCTACGAGGCTAGGGGACGAGGCGTTCTTGGCAGGAAACGCAAGCGATTCCGACTAATCGATGTGTTCGCTGGCGCAGGAGGGATGACCCTCGGATTCTCGAAAATGCTCGGGCACGCATTCGATTCTGTTTGGGCCAACGATTTTGACGATGCTTGTGTACGTACGTATCGCAGGAACTTCGGAGACCACTGTGTATCAGGCGACATCGTGGATATTCTCAATGATCCGAAAAGGGAGATTCCTGCCGCCGATGTCGTCATTGGCGGGCCACCGTGCCAAGGATTCAGCCTTTTGAATAAGAACCGCGAGGGTGATCCTCGTAAGCAATTGTGGCGTCCTTTTCTCGAAATCGTCGAGCGTTCCGGAGCTCAAGTATTCGTCATGGAGAATGTGCCGCAAATCCTGAACTCGTTCGAGCACGGCGAGATCATGGGCACGGCAGAAGCTATGGGCTTCAAGTGCTGGGGTGAAGTGATGTCGGCGGCCGACTACGGAGTGCCGCAGACACGCCGTCGGGCGTTTCTCGTGGGGTGTAAGTTCTTTGATCCATCCCACGTCTTCCCGCCGCGGAGGACACATTATGATCCAAGGAAGGGATGTGCGCAGACATCGTTTCTGCAAAGCGACGGGAAAGGGTATCTGCCCGGTGCAGCAAAGTGGCGCACGGTTCGCGACGCCATCGCGGATCTCCCACGACCGAAGGGAACGGAGATCCGCAACTATCCTCCTCCTCTTGATCTGCACTTCGGACGTTCTCCTACTCCAATGAGCATGGCCCGATACAAGGCGATTCCTGAAGAGGGCATGAACCGTTTCGACCTACAGAAACGTGCGCCCGATCTGACTCCCGGTTGCTGGATTCGGAAGAAGAGCGGCGGCACGGATCTCTTCGGTCGGCTGTGGTGGGACCGTCCTGCGTTCACGATTCGGACGGAGTTCTTCAAGCCGGAGAAGGGCCGGTATCTCCACCCGAAGCAGCACAGACCGATAACTCACCGAGAAGCTGCGCGTTTGCAGTCCTTCCCGGATGAGTTCGTATTCACGGGATCGAAAATCGAAATTGCTCGGCAGATTGGGAACGCCGTGCCGCCGGGTCTAGCGGCACGCGTGGCCGACGTGGTGTATATGCTCCTGACGATGAACAACCGGTGACATGACCGACGTATTCACCAAAGAGAAGCGAAGCTGGATCATCAGTCGTGTTAAGGGTCGAGACACCGAACCGGAGATGTTGGTGCGTTCGTTTGTTCATCGCATGGGATATCGCTTTCGAATCCATAGGCGTGACCTGCCGGGGAACCCGGATATCGTACTGCCGCGACACGGCAAAGTGATTTTCGTGCACGGATGTTTCTGGCACGGGCACAAGCGCTGTCCCCGGTAGAAGCGGCCAGCAACGAACAAGAGCTTCTGGTACAAGAAGCTCGATGCGAACATCGAGTGAGATAGGCGCTTCCGAAAGGAACTACGCCGGATGGGTTGGAAGTTGTTGGTAGTATGGCAATGCGAGACCCACAACCCGGAAAAGCTGTTGGAGAAGCTGGAAAGGTTTCTGCATGACGAATGAACGAAAGAAGGTGACGCCAAGCGACCCGGAAGCCGTAAGGCAGAAAGTAGCAAAACTCATTGCGAACTTCGAAGCGGAGCTTGATTCGGGCGAGCTTCGCCCGAAGGTTCTTGCCCTGATTCCGATCTTCCACGGGCTGCGCGATATTGGCAAGGCACTTATACCGGCCGAGTACGCTTCGGCCGCGAGAGACCGGATCCTGTATTACTTCCGCCAATATCCGGCAACGATTATCAAAGGCGACGAGTTGCTTGTCGTCTCGGGGATTCAGGAGTACGCGCGGCGTTTGCGCGAACTGCGTGTGCAGTTCGGTTGGGCGATCGTGAGCGGCGTCACGATCAAGGAAATGAGGGAAGATGAAGCCGAAGAAGTACCGGACGAATTCAAGGCCATGAGGCCGAATGAGTACATTCTCTTGAGTGGGGTGGAAGATCGCGACGCGGCGCATCGCTGGAACGTCGCGAACACGATCCGCAAGGAGCACGGATCGGTGCGTGGCAAGATACTGAAGTTTCTTCGGGCGAACGTCGGGCACGGTGTGACGAACGAGGAGTTGCGCTACGTAGCCGGGGACAAAACGGAGTGGGCACGACGCGTGCGCGAGTTGCGGACGGAGCATGGTTGGCCAATAGCGACGAAGACCACCGGGCGCCCGGATTTGGGCGTCGGGGTCTACGTGTTGCAGGCAGACCGGCAAAGCCCGGAACATGACCGCAGCATTCCGGACGATGTTCGTCGGGAAGTGCTGCGGCGCGACGGGTACAAGTGTCGAATGTGCGGATGGTCACACGAAGAATGGAATCCGTCTGACCCACGACATCTGGAGTTGCATCATATGGAGCATCATGCGAAGGGCGGTGCAAACGTGGAGGAGAATCTGAAGACCTTATGCACCGTCTGCCATGACAAGGTACACCGCAGGGAGAAGCGGCAGTAGCGTTGATGTATCGAAAGAATGTCTTTCCTGATGAATCGTGCGTTCTGTGAGACCAGTGACGGGCGCCCAATGCCATGCACACGGACGGGAATTCCGTTGCGCTCCATTCCCGCCGGTGATGGCCCCGATGGCGCGGACGCTACGCGCCGCGCCATCGGGGCTGCGTATTACCAACCGCTTGCTGTCCGTCGCTTCGCGCCGACCATCAAGCGGTTGCAGCAGACGGCAGGCCCCGCGAGCAAACTCGCGGTTCCGCCCGCTGCTGATCCGCAGCCCCGTTCGAGCGCAAAGAGATCAATGACTGATATCCTCACAAAAAAACAACGATCGAAACTGATGTCGAAGGTGCGCAGCCGAGACACTATGCCAGAATGGATCCTTCGATGTGGACTGCATAGACTTGGGTTCAGGTATTGTCTTAAAAACAGCCACCTACCAGGTAGCCCGGATCTTGTCTTTCCCAAGTTCCATGCGGCCGTATTCGTCCACGGATGTTATTGGCACAGGCATCCAGGTTGTAAAGACGCAAGCACCCCCAAGAGCAATGTCGATTTCTGGCAGAAAAAATTCAGCGAAAATATCGAGAGAGACCGCCGAATTATACAAGAACTCGAGAACCTTGGCTGGCGGATTTTGGTGGTATGGGAGTGCGAATTGACCAAAAAAACGGTTGAAACCATTCATCGGGTCGCTTATTGGCTTGATCAAGGCAATGTGTGTTATGATGGTGACGTGACACAACATGAACTGCTATCAGTGGCGGAGAAAAAGGTACGTTATCGAATATCTTCGTATGATAACGAACCGGAATTTAATAAATAAATGTAGATGAGGTAAGGGGCTATGGAAAGAGAACGATTTGCCGTTATCGATCTTTTTTCCGGAGCTGGAGGGATGAGCTACGGATTCCGTAAGCATACGTCTTTCGAGGTAATGGCCGCAGCCGATGCTGAACTGGGAAAACCGAGCACCGGAGAGGATAAGCTACAATGCAATAGCCCCTATTTTAAAAATATTGGTTTGATGCCAGCTCGATTGGATTTGACAGCAGTCGCTCCTGACAAATTGCGTTCAAAACTTGCGTTGTCTGACCAACAGCATATCACTGTTCTTGCGACGTGCCCGCCATGCACCGGGTTCAGTCGAGCCAATCCTGAAAACCATCTTCGTGATGACAAGCGAAACAGCTTGGTGCGTCGATCGGCTCGGTTCGCTGTTGCCCTATCAGTTGATATTGTGGTCATGGAAAATGCTCGTGAGCTGATCCGTGGCAACTTCAAGCACCACTACGAGTGGTTCCGGGAGTATCTGGAGAGACACGGATACAACGTCTTTGGCAGGACCTACATGCTATCCAGATTCGGCCTGCCACAAATTCGTGAGCGGGCAATCGTGATCGCCGCCAAACAGTATCTCCCGCTTCATACGTTGGACAGTCTGTGGGATGTGGCTTGGGTGCCGCAGATGAAGCTTTGGCCGTTAAAAGAGCTTTTGAAATGATTTCAGAGGATGCCGATGGCTTCGATCTTTACCCGGATTTCTCGTCCGAGACAGTGCGGCGAAGAATAGCAGCAATTCCAAGGGACGGCGGCTCATGGATGGATCTCTTACGTCGAAGCAATGCCGACGAGCTGTTAACTGATGCGATGAAGCGAATCGTTGCCCACAAGCGGTTCGGGTCCTACCCTGACGTTTACGGTCGCATGGCCTGGGGCAAACCAGCCCCCACAATCAAGCGCGAGTGCTCCCATGTTGGAAACGGGCGATACGTGCACCCTGAGAAGGATCGATTATGTTCTATGCGAGAGATGGCGGCTTTGCAAGGGTTCTCTAACGATTTTGTCCTGAACGGGGCCGCCGTATCGAACATGTACCGTCACATAGGCGATGCGGTCCCTCCCTTGATCCGCCGCCGCTGATCCGCAGCCCCGTTGGCGTCGATGTTTCCACAGGTAAAAAATAATGATTGCTTTTGAGATACGCCTGGTTGTACAATCAAAGATACAACCAGGAGGATGAAAAATGGTAAAATTATCAAACATCATACCTGTAAGTGATCTGAGGCAGGGTGCTGCTAAACTGTTGAAACAACTTCAAACCAACAACGAACCTTTGATTATTACACAAAGAGGAAGAGCCAGCGCTGTAATGCTTGGTGTTGATGCATATGAAAAACTTGAGCATGAAAAAGAAATACTACGTTTATTAGCAAAGGGCGAAAAAGAAATTGAAGCTGGTATTGGGTATGATTTGGATAAGGTCCTTGCTGAAGCGGATGAACTTTTACGGCGTCGTAAAAAGTCCCCAAGCCGTCATTCCGGCGAAGGCCGGAATCCATAAGTCGTTGGAATCACTGGACCCCCCGACACGAAATTGTGTCGGGAGGTGACGATAGAGGGGATATTTTGACTTTTTACGATACCATCAAGCTTGATTCGGCCCTCCGGTTGCCCGCTGCCGGTGAATCCTTGTATGCTTTTGATTTAGAGACCCGCCCGACCACTCACCTGTAAGGTCGGTCACGCAAAAAAGAGGAGATTATAATGAAAGCAGAATTTACCGCAATAATTGAACCAGCACCTGAGGGTGGCTTCTGGGCTATTTGCCCTGAAGTGCCTGGCGCTAATGGGCAGGGCGAGACAATAGAAGACGCAAAGAATAATCTTCGTGAGGCTATAGAGTTGCTTTTAGAGGATCGAAAGGCTGACATCCTCCGAGGGCTTCCCGATGGCGCTATCCAGGGGAAAATATGCAGGATCATTGGGCCTTCAGTCCAACCTGCCGAATCCGGTCCTTAGAAGCGAGTCACGGCTGATCATGCCTTTAAATCGGCGCGCTTCATCGACAACGGGCAACCGCTTGAGTGCTTTTTCCGTCATCAATGCAATCGCCTCCTCAATCAGCATATCTTCCCGGACCACTATCAAATCGGTGTTCATGACCATCCCGGCCGTGTTTTCCTCGAGACGTTCCAGGAGACCGCGCCCGGGCGCATCGTCTTTTTTCCGCGGTTTGATCTTAGACAGTAAACGCCGGATGCCCTCCTTTTCCTGTTTGAAGCAGCGCAGCAGGTCGCGGTCCGAAACAAGGCCCAGTAGTTTGCCCTCAGAATCGACCACGGCCACGCGCTGGATATCATTTGCATCGATCATACGGATCACTTCATCAAGGGGTGTTTTCGGAGACACGGTATGTGTGTCGCGCCGGAGTATATCCTTTACGGTTTTGAGATTTCCCACCTCCACCTTCTGTGCCTTGAAGGCTTTCCAGTCCGGAGCTTCGCGCATAACCGTACGGAAAATATCCAGCCTTGAGAGCATGCCGGTAAGCCGCCCGCTCTCATCTACAACGGGCAGGCGTTTGACCCCGTTTGACAGCATTAAATCGACCGCTTCGTCCAACCGCCGGTCCTGCTGGATCATGACGACAGGCGTACTCATTACCTCGTAAACACTTCGTGCAGTCATTTCTTCCACAACACCATCCAGGCAGGCTGGATCTGCTTCCTCGATCAAACCGAGCCGCAGGGGAAGTCCGCCTTTTTTTATCAAGTCTCCCTGGGTCACGATGCCAACAGGGCTTTGGCTTGCATCCACAACCGGCAGGCCGGTGAATATGGAGGAAAGAAGCAGGCTGACTGCATCGCGCAAAGAACTTTTCACGTCAACACATTGGGGGTCGGGCGTCATTACATCGCGAACCCTGAGCTGGCGGGGGAAGAAGCTGGTTTTTGTCCGATGACTTACGACGTTGAGGTCGTGCAAAGCCAGTATGCCGTCGTTGATCATGGGATCCAGGTCGGTTAATACACGCTCGACCTGACCCGCCGGCAGAACAATAAAAATGCGTACCGGAAGATTGTAGGACAGGACTTCCAATCGTGATGTCGCAGTGTCGCCGCTTTCGTAGGATCCTGCTATACCGCGGGTGACAATGCATCGGGCCGCTATTTTCAGATCCTTGATGTATTGAATGACGGCATCGGCCATCGGCCTGTTCTTGAAGCGCGCCCCTTCACTGGTGAAGATTTCAATCGCCTTGTAATTGAGCATTGTCGCCCTCCTATTTGATAAGCCCGCCCAGCCAGAGCCCGAACAAGGTCAGGCTCAGGCC
>JAWOBE010000027.1:0-3011 GCA_046498185.1 Desulfatiglandaceae bacterium
CATCAACATTTTGCAGCTGCAAACCAAAGTGGAGCGCAAGCCTGAACATAGACATCCCCAGTTCACCATGCGCATTGAGATCGAGGTACCCAGGAAGCTGGACGGCCATTCCCTGCGCAGGGATCTGGAGGCCCTGGCAGAAGACCCGCCGAGTCCGCCAGTAATCACTCCGTAATTCGCAAGCGATAAACCGCCGATCTCCATGGATATGCCTTTTGGAGAAACCCAATATGGATTTTTTGTCCCTCTTCCCACCGGTTTAAGCCCCGTTATCTCCGCGATTCGCTCCTCCATTTTCTTCTGGAGCTCGGATTCCCAGAGTTCCTCATACCCGCCGAGCATCTTCAGCGCCTGGTGCAACGGAGCCAGGGCGCGGACATTCATCAATTCCTGATTTGGCGCATGTCCCCTTTGCTTAAGCAGATAGGACAGGCTGTTGTGGAACAAATCCCTGCAGAGCTCGCGTCGCGGCACCGGGGGTGTATCGGGATCGGCATCGTCATCCACTCGTTCGTCCAGCAAGCCCTCTTTCTTGAGATCGTCGTAAACGATCATAAACGCATCCGCTTGCGCCCGGTGCAGACGTCCTTCCAGGACTCCTTCGCCCTGACCTCGCTCAGGACCGCCGACCCATTTGCCACCATGCACATCGACATAGCCGCCGTTGGCGCCCTGGGCGCGGCGCATGTAGTCCAGACCTACCGCGATGCGGTCCAGCACTTCCGCATCACCTTCGTATTTGCCGCCTTTCAAAGTATAGGCTTTGGCCAGGATGACATTCCCTCTGAGCGGACCGGCGTTGTCGCGCTTTTTATAATGGGCAGAGGTCGCATTTTTACTTTTCTCCAGGCTATCTTTTATTTTGACGGCAAATCCGCCCACCAGCGGCCCCCACCATTCACCGGATTCCACTTTGTCCCGCCAATCGGGCGCGTACCGCTGCAACGACATGATATATTTCGCTGTCTTATCCGCCGCTTCAAGCTTTTCTTCGGCCCATGCCTCGACATCGATTTCATCTTCAGAAGGCGGTTCATAGGAACCGAAGGAATATGGCTCAACGACATTAGCTTTAGGCAGATAATCGCCCGGCTGGAAACGGGGTTCCGTGTGACTGGCGATCTCGTAAATACCGCGTGAGACCTTGTCCTGCTCGTTCTTCAGTTGCAGACGCAAGGTCTGCTTGCCCTCCGTCAACTCCCGAGGAAGCACACGTGTACTGAAATACCACTGTTCCGGAGCTATATTGCCGGAACTGGGATGATCTACGCCTGCCAGTCGTTTGCCATCCTTGTCTGTCAAAGAGAACTTTGAACCGTTATCCTCACTCCAGAAACGCACGGTCACATAGTTCCGCTTTTCGGGGTCGCAGCGTACGGTGAATGCCAGCTTGTCATTCTTCTGTGACAGTTTCCAAGCCTCCTGTCCCAGGGCACCATCCACGATTTGGGCTTTCTCCTCATTCAGATTGTGCTTCGGTATGTCCCTCCCGGGCACGATCACGGCCATCGTACCCGCAAACAACAATCCAGGCATCAAAAAAGTCGGCAGAGCGATGCCTGCTAGACCTTTCTTTTTAATTTCACCGAAACTTGCGCCTAAGATTCTCTTAGCCATTTTGAACTCCATTAGTACTGGTTTTATGTTGTTTTCCTGATACTTCCATCCTCTTCCCAGCGCTTCAGTCCGCATGGATACAGCATGCACATTACGGCCCCTTTATTTACACTGCGGGGAAGGGAAGGTCAAGAGTGTTTTTAATCCAACTTCCGCTATTCGCGGCGAAAATGACTTTTTCCAGGTTAAAAATCCGGTTCGGCCTTTGTTTTGAAGATTGATAAATGATTTTATAGTGGATATTATTAAGAGATCGGTTAGAATTGTTTTTCGCTATCCTGGAAAATGCGGCAAAGCGGATAAATGGAGAATAGTATGAAACGGCAAAACAAGAAAACAAAAACGACGAAAGTATGCCGCCTTGCGATTGCATGCTTGAAAGGAAAGCTCACGAGAACTCTTGCTGGTATTAAATACTATTCGTTGATCCTCATTACTCTGAATGCGTTCGTATGCTGCGTTGCCGTGGCAGAGAGCAATCAAGATTTCAACACAATCCGAAATCGAATCATCAACTCCTTGCTCGAACACGAAGTGGACGAGGAACATGCGCAGCATACCAGGAAAGAAATGAGCGAGAACGGCAACTGGAAAAGTATCGATTATAGCGACAAGAGTCGGGCAGGCTGGGAAGTCACACAGCATTTAGGAAATCTAAAGGCAATGGTGCGCGCCTACAAGTCCCCCAACTCTGAACTCCAGAACAATCCAAAACTCAGAAAAGCGATTTCTGCAAGCCTGGACTACTGGCTCAAGCATGATTTCCGGAACCCTAACTGGTGGTACAACGACATCGGGGTTCCCCGGGGCTTGGGATCAATTCTCCTCCTGTTGGATAGCGAACTCACCGAAACACAAAGGCAAAAGGGAATCAGAACACTCAAACGCGGCAAGTTGGGAAAGACTGGCCAGAATCTTATCTGGCTGGCTGAAATCACAATAAAGCGTGGCATTCTGGAGAGAAATCCGGAGCTTGTTGATCGCGCTTTCGAACGTATTGGCGAGGAAATCAAGGTTACAGAAGCGGAAGGTATCCAGCCCGACTATAGCTTCCATCAGCACGGCCCCTGCCTCTACAACCATGCCTACGGCAAAAGTTTTGCAAATTCCTGTTCCCGCCTTGCTGTTTTGGCGCGGGGCACGGCATTCGCTTTTCCTCAGGAGAAAATCAACATTTTAACAAGCTACATTCTGGACGGTTCACGGTGGATGATCCGAAAGGGATGGCCGGATTTCGGGGCGGATGGCCGCGTCATAACCCGGAAACGTAATAAATCATCTCGATATCTTTCGACAGCGGCAGCGAATATGCAAAAGCTGCCTACAGGTCGCAAACAGGAATTCGCGCGGTTGCAAACCAGACCCCGGAAAGACAAGCGCATTGACCTCATCGG
>JAWOBE010000140.1:0-11820 GCA_046498185.1 Desulfatiglandaceae bacterium
ATACCGAATTGCCTTCAGCCCGAGAGCAGCCATGCACATAATTTTCATCCAAAACTATGTCGTTCAACTTGCGTGTCCCTCGAACCTGCTGTACTGAGTTCTGGCCTGTTGTGACGGTCTCTGCAGCCAAGATGGGCGCAGTACGCAAGCAATCCAACCAAATTCTGCGGTCATAGAGTCAGAGAGTAGGCTATAACGACGATTAATCTATAAATTCGATAAACTGCATATCTATACTTTTCGGGATATTGAAATCATCATCATTCCTAATAATCATATACATATTAGCCAATAGGTCAACTTCCAGCAACTTAATTCCTTCATGCTCTTCTAAGCCGTCTAGATCAAAAGTTAAGTATGGACCATCACCGGTACTCAACCACTCGTTGTACGACATACGGCGATAGTTGTAGTCATACAGATGGAAAAGATGCAAATTGAATTTTTGCGTACGCCGATCTGAACTGATATGGCCTAAATCCCTAGGGCCAACTCCGACAGATGTGCCGGGTGGATAGTTATATCTAATGATCTCAACAAATTCTGAAGGAGTTCCAAGGGTGTTTATTCGTGCCATATGTATGGAAAATTGATCGATTATTGTAAATACAAATATAATACATATTAGGATAGTTCCTGTAATATTAGTCCACTTATTATAACTTCGAATTAAATATATTAATATGATAAGTATTGAACCGATAACCATCCAATAAAAATAATTACTATTTGAAATTATACTCTGCGGCCAAAAAGCAGGTATATTACATGATAAATTTGGAATAGATAGATCAATAATTTGATTCAGAAAGTATCCAGTAACTATGGTGCCGAAAGTAGCAATCAATAGAACTTTTTTATTTTGAAAAACCAGATATCCAAGAGGTATCAAAGGTAGAACCACCATTTCTGCATATCTTCCGTAAATCCACTGATCAATTCGTGTGGAAGTGCCGAGTGAAAAAAACAGTACACCCATGGCTGTAGCACCCATAAGGGACAATACTAAATACAAATATACTGAATTGACAATCGAGTTGTCGCTGTTATTCTCTTTGTTTAAGGAAGCTACTTTCTTGATGGATGAAATAAATCCAAAAAGAATAAAACCAAAACTTGAGATTATAAGATATGACATTTGTCCAGCAGCTTTAGTTGCTACTTCCAGCCAATAATGAAAAGCGAACAATCCCTTAAAAATTCTTTCCGAACTAGGATAATGGTGATATGCTGGTGATTGATTCTCCGCTGTAGCCAGCAGTACCAGCCAGTGTTCAATAACTTGTTTGTAGGTTAATGACAGTACCACTAGCACTGAACAGTGCAGTAGCAGTGGAACATATTTCCTTTCGCGCAAACTGACAAATGAAACAAATATAAATGAGGCCACACAAACAGCTAAACCGATTGGGTGAATCCAGTATAAATACCCGATGGCTAAAGAAGGAGGTAATATTGTCCAAATTTTGTCTGGATTCCAATTCAAAAAGGTTAATACAGAGAATAAATAGACAAAAACAAATCCGGTAGTACAAAACACATATCCGGACATGGTAATCCAAGCTGGGTACAAGGCGGAAATTAGTAAGGCATGAAAAATTTGCTTGTTCGTATATTCTGGGGCTAACTTTCTCAGGATACTGGCTAACAGAAGAAAGGAAGTCGCCCATATCAGAGCATTGAGAATCATAGCCGCCTTCCAAATCAGAATCGGCTCTGAAAAAAGACGAAACAAAGGGGCCAAAAAAAACGAATAGCCGGCATGATACTTCGAGGCACCATCAACAACATAACCGGCAATTAAGGAAGCATTGCTCAAGTAGCCAATTTCATCATTGAGTACGGTTGGCCCCGTATATGATATATTGACTAGGCAAAAGATTGAAAACACACCGAAAGAGATTATCCATTCTGGCGATTGTTCCAGTTTTGATGTAATTTTATCAATCAATATAAGTTTATCTCTTCTACTTTTGAACGGTGTCAAGGGCATTCAAGAACGAGTATTTCCGCCATACATTTCATAACAGTAGTTTTTCTGTGCTCACTCTCTCGGACTCCGGTTTTTTAAAAGAGCAATGATAAAGGTCCCGGCCGGGCCAGGTAAGGCGCCGGCGACGGAGCGCATCTCTCTTCTGCCTACCTCACCAAGAAAGAGCAATATAATCAGGTACGCCAGTCCCAGCAAGCTCAACCGCGGCACCAGCATCCACCCCTCCACGCTCCAAGCGCGCGCTGCTGGATACACGAGCCCCCCGGATATTCCGCAGCGCAGAAAAGTCACAAACGGCAATGCGGCACCGGTAAGACGACAAATAAACGGCGCAAGACTGATCACTCCGATTGTCATGGTGATGAGTGTGGCCGCAGCAGCACCGCTTATGCCGTAACGAGGAATCAGTAAAAAATTCAATGCCAGCCCCACAGGCACAAGCCCCAGTGCAAACACCATACGAAGTCCGGGTCGGTCGGCCGCGGCCAGCAGCGCCAGCATGAGCTGAAAACAAGCATACACACTGATCGCCACCATGAGAACTGCCAGCGGTCCGCCCGCCGCCGCATACCGCTCCGAAAATAACCATGTGATGATTGCGGTGGCGGACTCTCCCACCAGGACGCACAAGGGAACGAGCATGATGATGAGGACACGAAAGGCATCCTTCGCCACCGAAGCCGCAAGCGCATCGTGCCCCTGCGCCAAAGCGTGCGAAACGCGCGGGAAGACCGCCCCAATCACCGCCTGCAAAAAAAACTTCGGGGTGCGCGCCAGAGCGAACGCCGCACCATAGAACCCCGCATGAACCGGGTCCGGCATAAGCCCCTTCACGCACCAGATATCCATCGCAAGCAGCGTGCTTATACCGACGGAGAAAGACATGGTGTACCCTGCCCATGATAACGAACGCGGCAACATCTGCGGATAGTCCACTTCCGGCAGACCGCGTGAAGCGCCCAGGAGAAGGTACAGCCCGATACCCGCCGCCAGCGCCGTAGCCGCCACTTGCCCGGCGATCCCTCCCATCGCCCCGAGCCCCAGCACGATTAGTGCGCACCCAAAAGCCGAGCGGCCCACGGCATACACCGAATAAATCACGGAGCGCATTGCATAACGCCGTATCACACCGCTGAAGCGCACCGTCATGCGGAACACGGCGGTTAAGGGTATCTCCACGGCCGCCAGCACGAGCAACCCTGTCAAGGCGCGGTCTCCCAGTCCGGTGGCGATCAGCGGGGATGCCGCCAGCAGCAGCCCCCCCCCGACCACACCCGAGGGCAGAAACCACCTTTTTGCCAACTTGAGCGCCGCAGCCAGACGCCGATGATCCTCGGATACGATCTTGCCTATCCCCGACAAGGCTGCACCTTGGAAACTCTCAACCCAGGTAATGATGGAAAGCACCAGCACGAAACGGCCGTAATCCTCCGTTGTCAGCCAACGCGCTCCCACAACATGCAAGGCATAGCCCCAGAAGATCGCGGCGGCGGTAGCCAGAGACAAATAAATCACACCGTGAGCGGCAGGCGAAGCGCCCGCAATCTCGGTCGCTTCTGGGGCATCCACTTCTCCTTCCGCTCCCGCTTCATCCGTCCTTTTCGACATGTCTTGCTTCTTCTCCTTAACTTAAGAGTCAATCCTCCACCCAATACATGAGATCGCGCCCGAGCAGTTCGCTTAGCCGTTCCACTTCCGGCCGGAACTCTTCCTGGAGCTTCGAACGGAGTTCCGGATCCATTGGTGGTCTTTTTTCAACCCTGGTATTGAGTTCGGTCAACTTTCCCATGATCCCGTTGCGTATTTTCTGAGACGGCAGAAAAACTCGTCCCACTTCACGCACCCATTTCGGGTAATTGTGGCGCAGAAACATCAGTCGTTTGCTGCGTGGTTTCGTGTTCGGATTTTGGACCCCGAAATCCGGCTGGAAGCTGTCGTCCACGTTAAGGAACCGAAGCACCTGAGCATACGCGGCCGCCGTGTCGCGCACAAAGTCGTCAAAAATGAGCACCAAAACCTTTTCGCGCCCGAAAACCTCGAAGTAGCGTTCGACTTGAACCGAGAAGCGTGCCACTTCTCGATAGAAAAGCTTTGAGGGCCAAAGGCATCCGGGAGGGAGGCGACACCCTTCTTTCCGTTCTTTCTCTGCTTTCAGCGCCTCGGAAAAATCTTCGATATCTTCGTTTTGGTTGTACCATAATTGCGCATGAAGCGAATAAAGCATGTCGACAGGCGATCTCAGCATGACGATGATGTCAGATTCCGGGTTAAAATCGATAATTTTTTTTCGAAACATAAGGATCATAAAGATACCAGACTGATTTTTCACCAGCTCTCTTGCAATCAACCCCAGCGTCGAACAGGGAAAGGTATCCCTTCATATCCAGAGGTTTCCGCTTGCATTCAGGAAGAAAGAAATGGGGCTCTCCGGGTGGAGACGGAGGGACGAAGATATCGGGATGCTGCGTCAAGTATGCCTTTAAAGAAGTCGTACCGCATTTGGGAGCTCCGATAATGAAAAAATTAGGTTTTCTGGTTTTCATTTTCAATATCTCTTGATTTTGTTGCTGTCGCAAAAACAGGCAATTTTGGTAATAAATTTACATACCTGCCGTAATTCCACTCGTAGTTTAGAGATGCTCGTTCGAAAATTGATTGATTTGCACTGTTAAGTTTATTTTCCTGGAAATGCCCGCTATAGTGATTTGCATAAAGTTTATTTCAAAATTCTGACATTTTCATTATTTATCTACAATATATTCTAGTGCATCTTCAAGTATCTGCGTGCATTTCTGTGCATCATAAAGTTTTCGGACGCGGGTTCTGCCTTTTTCTGCCAGCCGATTTCGCAATACCGGATCATCCAATAGCCGTGTAATGGCATCGGCCAGGAGTTCAGGATCACCAATCGGCACAAGAAGACCGCTTTTCCCATTATCGATGATTTCATTAGGCCCGTAGGGACAATCAGTGGAGACAACTGCCGTCCCGCATCCCATGGCCTCAGCCAAAGCATTCCCAAATCCTTCCCACCTTGAAGATAAGACAAACAAGTCAGCCGCTGCAATATATGGAAAGGGAGTTTCTATAAAGCCACGAAATTCAACAATATTATCAATTTCTAGCTCATGAGCTACCATTTCTAGCTTACCACGGAGGGGGCCATCTCCCATGATCACAAGACGAACAGAATGAGTTTTGAAAACTAATTGCACTGCTTTCAAAAGGGTCGCCTGATCTTTTGCTTCAACCAATCGTCCCATCGTTATGATGGTGTAATGTTGTGTTTTATTAATAAGATTATTTTGAATTGAATTGTCAATACGGTAAAAATCCACTGGATTATAGAGAGTTATTAGTTTATTGCTGGGTACTTTGAAATCTTTAGACATGGAATCAGAAATTCCCATCGAAACTACCCCAACTATTTGGTAGGCATTGCGCATACGTATCCATAAACTATTTGACCATTGCTTATTAGAGTTAAGTGGCTTGCTGCGAACGGTTGGCATCCAGATAGCGAGGCTATGAGATAGATTAACTGCCAATCCGGTAAGCAAATTGACATATGCCAGAAAGCTTATAACAACATCAGGTTGCCATTTGTTAATCAACCGGGCCATTCTCCACACTGTGCGTGGCGCATGCCATGACTTTCGTTTATTCATCTCCCATACAGGTACGTCTTTTGGTACATCATAGGCAAATACATTGCGCCAAAGGCACAGCCCTGGTTCAAAACGATTTCTGTCAATGTGATGCAAATAAGTGCTTATCGCTCGCTCGGCACCGCCGCCGGAGAGGTCTGAAATAACAAATAAAACACGGATGCGTTTATTTTCGCCAGCGCTAAACTCGGACGTGCTTTTGGTATACTTTTTTGTGTCCATTGTATATTTTATTTTTTTGCAGAATCAAAAACTTTTTTATCAATGATCACAAATAGCCTTTTTAAGCGCCTGCTCCCAGCGTGCGGCTGGGACACCGTCCTCGATTTGCCGACGTATCCGGTCGCCGGTTCGTTTGGCTGAACGGCTCATGCGATGATACTCGTCGGGATTATCCAGCAGCCGCCCGATGGCTTCGGCATAGTCGGCCGGCGGAGCGGCGGGGTTCACGAGGATGCCGTTGTCACTGTTTACTACCACATCTGAGATATCTCCGACATCAGCGGTAACCACCGGGACACCGCATGCAAAAGCCTCGACAATCGACGAAGGCAGCCCCTCCCAGGCAGAGGTCATTACCAGTATCCTCGACTTGGACAGTAGGCCGGATATGTCATCCTGATGTCTAAGAAAATCAACTTGCGCTTCTATATCCAGCGATCGGCGGATGCCCTCAAGACGTTTGCGGTCTGGTCCTTCGCCCACAATAGCGCAGCGAACGCCAGGGTGAGAGATGCGAAGTTCGTTCACAGCGAGGAGCAGCACATCGATTCTCTTATGCGCACGGTCCAGCCGGCCGGTATAGACAATATCCCATTCTTTCTCCATCTCAATCTTGTGATCGTTGTAATCGGAGAAATCATAATCGTTCCGGCCCACGAGCAACCGGTCGCTTGACCAGCCCATGGCTTTGAGTTTTTTATTCGAGCCGCTACCCATAGTCAGTGTTGAAGAAGCACCGGCCATAGGCCGCTGAAGAAGGCGGCCCCACCATTTATGGGGTAGTTCAACGTAAATATCGCTTCCGATGAGCCAATTGACAAACGTTGCCCCGCAGGCAATCTGCCCCAGCTTTGCCAGAATGGAATGGGGCATCAGGCTGATCCCAACACAGACATGCGGCCTAAACCTCAGGCACCATGGCACGGTAATTAACAGGGCATAAAGATGTGAAAGCGCAGCGGAAGACCGTAGAAACGCCGGTGGGCACACCTGGCGAAACTTCTCCAGTCCCTGAACCGGCCGGCGCCTGAACAGTATGCCGGCGCCGAGCCGATCGCAGTCGTTCAATCCTCGTATTTTTTCCAGGCATTTTTTATCGCTCAGCCCCACCCATGCAGCCACGCGCAGCTTTCCGCCGGAGCTTCCGCATCGCCCAGCTTCAATATAGTTCCATTGGTGCTGACTTTCAGTCCGCAAATTCTGACCTGCCTTTACCCCAGGGTCGCGGCCCCTGGGCTGGGGTTGGGCCGGGCTTTCAGCCCGAGAAAAATCGACTTCAGATGTCCATCAAAGCATGTCGTTCAACACGCGCCCATCTCGAGCCTGCGGCACGGAGTTCTGTTAAACACTGACACCATCTCCTTGTCGTGCAATATCACACAGCATTTGGCTAACATCTATTTTATCCTCGACCAGACGTTTTGCTTTATCACGCCATTTGTCCCGCGAATAATTGTTCAGTATATCGCGCCCCCGTTCGATTGCTTCTTCTTCCTGTTCGTGAGTAAAATGGGAAACCAATCCATACTCTCGTTCCTGTTCATCTGTATAGCCGAGCCCAACAGGGTAAACATAGACGCTCGGCACGCCGAGTACGGCCGCTTCTGAACTCATGGTGGCGCTTTCGCCGAACACGAGGGCTGCATAATACATAAGATCGTGAATCCTTGAAACAGGCAATTGGAGCCGGCAGTCCTCGAGATCGCTTGGAAGTTCGCCTTCGCAGGAGATCAAAACCGAACCAAATTCCTGCAGCTCTCTAACCGCCTTTACCCGGTTTTCTGCTGTAAAACCGCGGCGTCCTATGTCATGGGCGGCACCCCAGCCGACAAAGCGAACAAGGGTAAAATTCACATCCTTACCTATGCCAACTTCTTCCAGCACGGAGGGATTGGGTGTAAAATACTTGGGATGCAGATAGGCCAGCTCGTGATACCCGTTATATCTCCGATGATTCCACCTGATGTTTTTTTTGTAGCATCGCGGCACATGAACGCACGTGCAGAAAGGATAGGCCAGGAGATTGGACAACATAGCGTGTTCGGTGTCATAAAACACCGATACCGGTGTCCCCGTGAGCCATCCCGGAAGACTTGCGTACGTGCCGGCAATAGCCATCATGCGGTCGGGCTTCCAGCGCCTTGCGATATGCCAAAGTCGCCACCAGCGTCCGAATAATTCGCTTCCCATCTTCAGTATGCCCGACTTGGCCGTACCGAAAACTTCGACTTCCAGGCCATATTCGCCGGCCAAAGATACCAGAATATCCTTGTCGCGTCCGGTCAGCCGGACTTCGTGTCCTTCCGCGCGCAATTGATTCACAACATTGCGGAAAAAGTGAAGGTGGGCAGGGTGCTGGAGGTCAATCAGTATCTTCATGTTCTGGATTGGCAAAATATTTTAACAAGTGCGTCGACAAAAATGATTGCGGTGGCCCAGTTGATTTTTTTGTGCGAATTGAAGACAAACGTAGAACGCATGCGCGGCGTAGGCCCAAAAATGTCAATTCACGCATTCTTCCCAGCGGAATGTTCGTCCCTGTACTCCTGTTTCCGGATGCGAAACTGCAAATCCTCCAGCAAACGCCGATTGGCGGCCATGAGATCCGCCAAAAAAGCGGTTGCGATGCCCATGCCCCCTAGACCACTCAATATAGCAGCCAGAATAAGTGACTGAATATGGCCGGCCCCATTTCCTGTATAGTAGTAGCATAAAAAACGCAGTCCTATCAGAAAAGCAACAAAAATAAAACCCAGCCCTATTGAAGCAAAAAACCGGAATGGTCGGTAAAGAACAAAGATGCGGAAGATAGTAGCGAAGCTCCGATAAACATAGGAAGGGATAGACTTAACCAGCCGAGACGGGCGGAGGTCTTCATTGACCCCTATGTCCACAGATACCACTCGTATCCCGGTTTGCCCCGCCTGGATGATCGTTTCCAAGGTATAGGTGTGTTTATTGAAAACGTTCATGCGCAGCGCGGCTTCGCGACTCAATGCCCGGAACCCGCTGGGTGCATCCGGCACGTCCGATCCCGAGGCCAGGCGCACCACCCAAGATCCCAGTTTCTGGAGTGTTTTTTTGATCCACGAAAAGTGTTCGATCTCAGAAATCGGACGGGCACCAAGGACCATGCCGGCATTTTTCGAGATGATCGGCGCCGTGAGTTTGGGAATGTCGGCTCCATTGTACTGATTATCCGCGTCCGTATTGACAATGACATCGGCGCCGCGTTTTAATCCGCCCTCCAGGCCGGCCATAAAGGCGGTGGCCAGGCCGCGGTTGGTGTTGAGCCGGACAATGTGGTCGACGCCGTTATCCTTTGCAACCTGCACTGTGTTGTCTGTGCTCCCGTCGTCAACAATCAGCCACTCGACGGTGTCAAAGCCCTTAACCTCTCGGGGAAGATCGGCCAAGGTAACGGGAAGAGTTTCTTCTTCGTTATAGCAGGGGATCTGGATAATAAGCTTCATCAGGCAACCCCAGGCGTATCTTAGGATTGATGGGCGCTCTATACTGCCTGCACAATAAATCATTGCCTGCCGGCTCATGAAGCAAAAAAAACCCGGAACCGAAGGTTCCGGGCTTTTCGTAGGCACGAGTGTAAGTTCACCCGTTCTTAGGTTCAAGAGCCACCGGTTGGGAGGACGTGACCGTCTACGCTGTCGGGGCAGACCGGGTTGGTGTTGGGATCGTCGGTGGACAATGTGTAGGCACCACCTTCTGTAGGACATGTCGGATCGGACGCATCCAGATACTCATTGGTGTCGGCATCATTAATATCCGTTGTGTTTTCGTTGATCGCGACTTGGTTCCACGCGCTCTTGATCTGCCGCAGGTTGTTGATGCAGGCATTTTTCTGGGCGGTTTCACGAGCTTTCATGAAGCTCGGGATGGCGATGGCGGCCAGGAGGCCGATGATCGCAACGACGATCATGATTTCTACGAGTGTGAAGCTGCGTTTTCGCATGATTCTTTCTCCATTGTGCGACGGAGGGGGTTGATTTTCTCCGTCAATTATTGTTCTTGTATCGACTTTATAGTGCCCCATCGAAGCGATTGGCTCGATGGGCCGGTTGAACGTTCCTATAACTGTTTTTCGTATAGGCCCTCCTTTTTGCGGCGGTTTTGGTTTCTCCGGCGACTCTTGGTGCCGGGCGAAGAACAATGGTAAACAAGCATGCCGCGTGCCAAATGCGGTTTCGGGCTTGCGTTCGCGGGGGATGCCCCCCGTGGGTGCCTCCGAGGTGCGAGCGAGGTCGAGAACTGCCTCCGCGGTCTCAGTTTTGCGAATTTCGCAGAGCGCCTCAATTCTGCGACGCCGTCTCATTTTTGATAATGCGCCTGGGCGGCACTGCAGCGTCGGGCTGAAGCCCGCGGGTACCAACTGCACCCGCCGGGCGCAACTCAGTACCACCGGCCTTTAGGCCGCGTGCCCTCGGAGGATGCGGGCTGAAGCCCGCGGGTACCAATCTCCAGCTACTCCGACTTTTCCTCTTCGGGCAATTTTCTGTAGAGGGTTGCCCGACTGATTCCGAGCATTCCGGCGGCCTTGGCCCGGTTGCCCTTGGTTTTCTGCAGGACTTGGCTGAGGTATTCCTTTTCCTTGGCTCGGAGGAATTCCCGGAGGGAGCGTCCGCGCCCGTCCTCGCCGGACCAGACGGCGGCCTGTTCGGCGCCGCCTTCGCCGCCGGCGTTGCGGATCGCGGGGGGCAGGTCCTCCACGGTAATGCGTTTGTCGTGACAGAGCGCGGCGGCGCAGGCGATGGCGTTCTGCAGTTCGCGGATGTTGCCGGGCCAGGAGTAGGATACTAGGGCATGGACCGCATTGTCGTCCAGGGAGACTTCGTGCCCGAGTTCCGCGGATTGCTGATTGAGGAAATAGCTGGCCAGCAGCGGGATGTCCTCGGTCCGGCGGCGCAGAGGCGGCAGCGTGATGGGGATGACGCTGATGCGGTAGTAGAGGTCTTCTCGAAAGCGCCCTTCGTCGCGGCTTTTTTCGAGGCTTTCGTTGCAGGAGGCGATCACGCGCACGTCCACGTCGATGTCCTTGTTGTCGCCGACGCGGCGGATTTTCTTTTCCTGCAATGCGCGCAGAAGCTTGCCCTGCAGTCCCAAATCCATGGATTGGATCTCATCCAGCAGCAGCGTGCCGCCGTTGGCCGTCACGAACAGGCCTTCGCGGGTTTTTCCCGCGCCGGTGAAGGCGCCGGCCACGTAGCCGAACATCTCCGATTCAAGGAGGGTGGGGGAGAGGGCGGCGCAGTTGAGCGGCACGTACGGCCCGTTTTTGCGGTTGCTGACGTCGTGAATGGCCTGCGCGACCAATTCCTTGCCGGTGCCGCTCTCGCCCTGGATCAGCACGGTGGCGTCGATCTTGGCCACACGGTCGATCAAACGGTACACTTCCTTGACCGCATCGGACTCCCCGACCATGGAGCCGTAGTGCAGATCGACATCCTGGTTTGGGACGGAGACGACTTGGTCGCGGAGTTCGTGGTGGTGCAGCGCGTTGGCGACGGTTTCCTGCAGGGTCTGCATTTTGAAGGGCTTGGTGATGAAGTCGAAGGCGCCTTCCTTCATCGCCTGTACGGCCACGTCCACGGTTCCGTAGCCGGTGATCATGATGGTTGTGATGCGTGCGTCCTTTTCACGGGCTCGATGGAGCAACTCGACTCCGCCGATACCGTCGCCCAGATGCAGGTCGGTGATCATGAGAACAAAGGAGTCCTGGTCGAGCTTTGCCAGGGCTTCCTCGCCGCTGGAGGCGCCGGAGGTTTCGTAGCCCCTGCGCTCAAGGACGCTACTGAGCACCTTGAGGATACTACTCTCGTCGTCAACTATGAGTATTTTTTCCATCAATCATCCTGCTTTTACGAGTGCACGCGATGGGACCAATGCTGGGCTTCGGCCGTGATTTGCTCAAATAGTTCGGTG
>JAWOBE010000141.1:0-3359 GCA_046498185.1 Desulfatiglandaceae bacterium
TCCTCGTCTACTGTTACGACTTCCCGAGTCATTATGTCGGACGCTTTCTTGATCTTCATCACAGATTCTCCAATTCTAAAATTGAGTTTTTACTGCAAAACGGGCTTTCTTGGTGCTTGGAGAACAGCGAGAATGGCTGTCTCCCTCCCAAGTGAAAAAATTGAGTGTATGTAACTAAAGCAAAACGACGACTAATCCAAGCTAAAAAATAAAAAAAATTGATAACGAAAAG
Organism: Desulfatiglandaceae bacterium; assembly: GCA_046498185.1. GTDB lineage: Bacteria > Desulfobacterota > DSM-4660 > Desulfatiglandales > Desulfatiglandaceae > CAYXDR01. The sequence continues at coordinate 233 of JAWOBE010000141.1, forward strand.
TGTAACATCAAATGCCGCAGCCCCGATGCCGCAGTGATAATGTCGATTCGCCTCGGTTCCACACCTATTTGGAAAACAGTACCTTCTTTTTCAAGATAGGCCTTTGTAAGACCGTGCAACATTTCTTTGTAATCTTCGTTCAACATTGTGGCGCTTGCTTAAAGATGCGACTTCCCGAGTAAGTGGCCAAACCATCCCAATCCGCTCCGCAGGTGTTCCTGGAACGGCATTGTCGTGCGTCTTATCCCATCAGCATGTCGTTCACGATCCCCATGGAGCGCGAAAGCAGACGCGTTGCCGCCTCCATGTTTTCGCCATTATGCATTTTCTTCCTTTCCCCGTCGCACGCGGGCGGGAAACACCATTGTAAATCTTAACTCTATGAAACCTGGCGTGATGTGAAAGGGGTTCTGTTCCTGCATCTCGCCACACCCTTCAACCCCGCTTAGAAGCTATTTTTGCCCCAAAAAAACGGCTGTAAGGCCCTCTCAGAAGCATCCAGAACAGCTTATCTGCTTGCTAATCAAGATGTTGCCGGGGGTGGCCCCCGATGTGGATTGGCCCGATTGTGTGTTTTACGCACAAGCATAGTTCAAGGCCGGTCGATAGGTCCTGCCGAGCTGGATCTGATCCGCCGGTTGCTCAGTGAGCAGCCCGATTTATAACCGTTGGGGAAAAGGATTTTCAACAAACCCTTTATTCCGAACGGAAAGGAAGGGGAGTGGAATTCGAGCGAATTCGGTCACCCCTACGCTCCCCTTAGCTGGCTAGATGTTGGGGCTTGACATTGTCGGTAATACGTGCGATAGTAATGCTATGAAAGTAACAACAAAAGGGCAGGTGACAATACCGGCGCGCATTCGTGATTACCTTGGGATCGCTCCGCATGCGGATGTCGATTTCCGTATAACTGATGGAGACGTGGTTTTGTTCAAGCATGAAGACTTCACTGAGGAGCGAAACAGGTTCAGCGTTCTGCGCGGTGTGCTTAAGGGTACTCGGACCACGCGGGAGTGGATGCAAGAAACCCGAGGTGAGTAGATGGCCATACTGGTGGATACAAATGTGATCATCGACGTGCTTACTGATGATCCGGATTGGGCCGAGTGGTCGATTGCCCAGCTCGAGAACAATAGCGACTCTGGACTGGTTATCAATCCCATTGTCTACGCTGAGCTTAGCTTCGGCAGCCCCTCAACCGAATTTGTAGATGATGTTGTCAGGAGGTTCGGTCTCGTCTATCAAGAGATACCCAGACAAGGCCTTTTTCGAGCAGCCAAAGTTTTCGGACGGTATAGAGCCCGACGAGGAACCAAGGTCTCGCCTCTCCCTGACTTCTTTATCGGAGGTCACGCAGAAGCTGCCGGAATATCTCTGCTCACACGCGACACCAAAAGGATGAACACCTACTTCCCGGGTGTCAAATTGATCTGCCCTCGACAAAATGAAGGTTAAAATGAAACTGAAAGAGTCTTGGGAAGCTTGGGTGCATGTAAAAATCGTTGCAGAGCTTGTTGCCTTGGTCGAGAAAGCCAATCCTCAGGAGGCAATTCTCACATGGCCGAACAGCGACTGAAGAGAGCCTAACACGCGCGGAGGACCGATTGACTATGAAGATGGTGTACACAGCTCGGAGTGTCGTGCCCTGTGACTTTCTGAAGTCGATGCTGGAGGCAGAAGGAATTCCCTGTGTGATAAGAAACGAATATGGAACTCATCTTTTGGGATATGGGTATCCAATGCCGGGCGGCAGCGCGCTTCCCTGGGCGTGGCCAGAGGTTTGGATACCCGAGGAAGATTACGAGTACGCCAAACCGCTTATCGAACAGTTTAAGGAGATCCAGCACAAACGGCATCGGCCGAACCAAGAGGATGAAGAGACCCTGTCAGAGTGAGTGGGCGAATCCCGAACTGGCAAAGTGAATCATCTTGAAACAAAAAAACTTTGTCCCCGTATCGAATGCTAGAAGACATCAAAAACTTAGCGATAGACTTCGCGTCTATGAGCAATTGTGACGATCAAGACCAACAAGCGATTGTCATGGATTTCATAAATGACCCTATATGAACCAACTCGAATCCGCCAAGCATCTCTACCAGACAGTTTTGTGCAACCTGGTGGGCGCGGTTCATCTGCCAATTCCTTTACAGATGCTATGATTCGCTTGCGTTCGCTCTTGTCTGTTTTGGCCAGCTGTTTCTGGGCTTTCCGCAGAATCTCCAAGGAGTATCTCAAGTGTCGTAGCCCTCTCCGATCTCCCGCACGGCCTGCTCAAAAGGAATGCTGTCATCGGATTCAGCTTTTGCGTGGTCGTATGCGCGAATATCATCCAGCTCTTCTAAATCCTCCATCAACTGCTTCCATTCGGAGACGGGCAAAATGACCGCTTTCGTTCGCTTCTCTTTATCTACAACAAATTCTGGATGAACTGAAACCATAAAAACACCTCTGTCTATATCGATATAACCAAGATATAATATTTCTTCAGTGAAAACACAATAGAAAATCCGCTTCGGAAATACGGCTGACTTCGCTTGTGCTAGCTCAAAGCCAATTCATGATCAACGACAATTACACTTCCCCACGCCTTTTCCACGACGATGTCGAGATTGTCACGGAAAAAACTTTGTTCCCGTATCGGGATTTGTGATATAAGCAGTTGATGAGATTGGATGAAGGTGAGGTGGATGCGTGGGGGAAGGGGGCAGTCAAATGGGGACGGGGAAAAGAAAAAACATCATTTGATGGGACTGGCCCTCAGCCGCTGAAATCAATGCTGGAGGCAGAAAACATTTCTACAAACTCGCCAGATATATAATATTGCAAATGTTAAGTGTTCCCGCTACAATACAATGTGATTAAAAACACAGGTATGCATTATGACCAAGCTACAAAACTTACATCCAAAGTATGTGACAGATTCCGAAGGGCGTCAAACCGATGTTATTCTTTCCCTCAACGAGTACAATGAACTATTGGAAGATATGAAAGATCTCGCCGTTGTTGCGGAACGCAAGGACGAACCGACTGTATCCCATGCGAAAGTTGTAGCCGAACTGAGGAACAATGGGTACTTATCGGATTGATTGAGCCCACTCGGGCTTCATGGGTCTTGCACCAGGGCCG
>JAWOBE010000168.1:0-7883 GCA_046498185.1 Desulfatiglandaceae bacterium
GACGGAACAGGGCATATGCAGGCAGGGACGACATGGATCGAGGCGGCCGAAGGGCTTCCGCAGTATGACCCGCCTGACAACCAAACGTTATTCGCTCAGCACATCCTTGCTGCGAACAAAGATATTGATCCCACTTCAATCTTTATCGGCGGCGAAGGCATCAATTTCTACAAGGCCGCCGGCGTGGCGCAGCCGGCTTCAGGATTTTATTCAGGTGCACCGTTGTGGGCGCAGAGCAAAACCGGGTTGAACAATCTGGTCATGACCCGGATGCTGGTGCTTTTCTCAGGCAACTGTGACATGAGTATTTCAGAGAACCCGGCTTATGCACCTGCATACATTTACACAGTCTACATTCAAGATAGCAATGGAAATCCCCCGATTGCAGGAACCGCTTTCAAAGTGGAAACTTTCGATGTCGATGATAAGTTGATCTCGACACCGATCGACATCGTTTATCCGGATGCCCTCGCATATAGAGGAACCTTCAGGGATCCGTCGAACCCGGACTCGAACAATCCCTATCAGATTTCGATAACTTACTCGCCGGGAGGAATTGCCAAGACGGTGTTTACTTATACCCCCACCTGCCTGGATGAGGCCCCCGGATGTTCAGGCAGCAGTGAGGTTGTGGAATTTAATCGTTGATCCAGTCCGGCAGATAGAACCAGTTTTTACCCCAACTTCGTGAAAATCACGAGGTTGGGGTAGCGCTGGATGCTTTGTCAAGTGCTTTTCTTGTTCTGGCCTGCAGATTCAAAGGGCTTTTCGACCTTTCCCAGTTGGCAATGGTGTTAGGGCTCACATCCAGCGTCCGCGCGAAAGATGCTTTCGTCATGCCGAGTTTCGTGCGGATTTTGACGACGGTTTCGCCGGTAATTACACCGGGGGCGAGCGGGGCGGAGCGCCCTTTTTTCTTACCTGGCCCGCGTGCCGTTTTCGACCGTTGTTTCCTCTTTACGGGGGCACCGGCTTTTTTCTTCGGTGCCGTAGACTTAGGTTTATTCGCCTTTCCCTTGTCCGGGGCTTTGGATTTGTTCTTTGCAGGATTCAAAAAGGCCGCATCTTTCCCGTCCGTCATTTCAATGCCGAAAACATCCGAAAGATCATTTTCCGCAATATGTCTGCCTCCGTGCGGAGATGATAAGGTTGAGATCGCAGCCGTATCGGCATCGACGGTTATCAATTCTTCATGGTCCACTCCGCGAAGGACAAATAGCAATTCGGGCTTTTCGTCGAGACGTGCGCCGACGCCGTAAAGTACTGCGGCCACATGCTTGCACATCACGGCCCAATCCGGGCAGGAGCAGTGGAGCTTAATTTCCGCCGGACTTGGAAACAGGCCCGTGTCGCGGTTTGTTACGACCGCCATGACGCTTTCGGAAAGCCTGCCCTGGAGCAATTCCAGAAGAGAGCCTATCTGACCGGCGCATCTGGCTTTGACCTCGCGCCATTTCTTCGCGGGGAGTTTCTTGATCTCGATTTCCACATTATAAAGCTCTGAGCCGCTGACCATGGCTTTGACCGCACCTTCGGCCATTTCAAGGTGACAAACGGAGCCGTTCCTGACATAGGTGCGGCCACGGGGGAGACGGTTTTCAAAGTCGCTGAATTTTTCAAGATGTTCGCACCACGCCTGGCCCCAGAAAGATCTTGCGATTTTACGGCCCTGGATTTCCACGGGCTGGATGCAGTGGCCCTTTTTACGCAGCTTATCCATCTTCTTCAAGGAACGTGCCCGCCTTACAGCCACAGGGACGTAAGGCTTCCATCCATACCAACCCATATTTTTCCTCCTACATGCCGGCCCTGTCTATATCGAGAGCCACCAGATCGATCAATTCCCTGTCGCTCAATTCGGTGAGCATGGCCTCGGCCCCACTCTTTAGAATGCCATCTGAAAGCGCCTTCTTTTCTTCTATCAGTGCATCGATTTTCTCCTCCACCGTGCCTCGGCAGATGAACTTATGCACGAGCACATTTTTCTTCTGCCCAATGCGGAAAGCACGGTCGGTGGCTTGATTCTCGACCGCCGGGTTCCACCAGCGATCGAAATGGATGACGTGGGATGCAGCCGTCAGGTTCAGTCCCGTACCCCCAGCCTTGAGGGAAAGAACAAAAAAGGGTGGACCGTCTTCTTTTTCAAATTCGCGAATCAAGCTGCGGCGGGCTTTCACAGGAGTTCCTCCATGAAGGATCAAACCTTCGCAGTTGAAAATTTCAGACAGGAAACCGGCCGCCGGTTGGGTCATTTCCCGAAACTGTGTGAAAAGGAGCAATTTTTCCTGCCTGGAAGCAATTTCTTCGCAAACGGCCCTCAGGCGTTCAAATTTCCCGCTATCAGCAGGCTCATACACTCTATCGCCAAGGAGTTGGCTCGGGTGGTTGCAAATCTGTTTGAATCTGAGGAGATACGAAAGCACGAGGCCGCGCCGTTTGATCCCATCGGCTTCGGCCAGCGAGCGGGCCATTTGATCGACGGAGTTCGCGTAAAGGGCGGCCTGCTTTTTGGTCAGCCCACAAAAAGTCTTTACTTCCGTTTTGTCCGGAAGATCGGGAATAATATTTTTGTCCGTCTTTAGCCTTCGGAGTATATAAGGCTGAACAAGCCGACGGACCGGCCCGTAGCGGTCCTGTTCCCGTCGCTCAAGGGATTTCGAAAATTCCTTGAATTTGCGGGCGGACCCCAGCAGACCCGGGCACAGGAAATCAAAAATGGACCAGAGATCGGACAACCGGTTTTCCACCGGCGTGCCGGTAAGAGCGATCCTTGAGCCGGCCTTGAGTTTCTTGACCGCCTTTGTCTGGTCTGCAGCCGGGTTCTTGATGGCCTGGGCTTCGTCCAGGATTACAAGGTTCCAGTGGATATCGAGAAGCCATTTTTGTCTAAGAACCATTCCATAGGTGGTCAGAATGAGATCTTTTCCTGCAACGGAACTTGCCGGGTCTCGAGCGATCAATGCGGATATTTCTTTATCCATTTCCGAGGGATGAACGCATAATATTCGAAGGGTGGGCGCGAAACGATTGATCTCATCCTTCCAGTTGCCGAGAAGAGAAGCCGGCAGCACCAGCAGCGACGGGCCGGCTTCGTTCCTTTTCTCTTTTTTCAGGCTCACGAGAAGCGAGAGAATCTGGACGGTTTTCCCTAGCCCCATATCATCGGCAAGGCAGGCGCCTAGGCCCAGGGATGAAAGGAACCGGAGCCATCGGTGCCCTGTTGCCTGGTAGGGCCTCAGAATACCTCGAAAATCCTTACTTTGGGTTGAATGCTGCAGTTTTTGAGGGTTGCGCAAATCCTTGAGAACGCTCGAAAGCCAACTCCCGGCATTGACAAATGCCCACTCCCGATCGTTACCGGGAGATGCGCCGTCAGATGCAAAATCCGCCGGCGCGCCTGCAAGCAGATGCATGCCTTCTATGAAGGAAATCCCGTTTTCCCCGGCCTCATCTTCGACCCGCTTCCAATGGGCCAAAACTTCCGAGAGTTTTTCCCGGTCCACTTCCACCCATTTGCCTCGAAGATTCACAAGACCTTCTTCTTCAGCCATCAACCTCCGCCATTCATCCTCGGTAAGTTTTTCACCCTCCAGGGCTATGTCCACCTGGAAGTCGAGCATGCTGTCCGCGGCCAATCTGGTTTGCTTCTTTTCACCCATCGTGACGACCACCCTTGGCCTGGGGCGCTTTTTCCACCAGTCCGGAAGCCGGACCAGAAGGCCGCTTTCTTCGAGAACCGGGACATCCCTGAGAAAACGATAAGCCTCTCTTGAAGACCAGGCAACGGGGTGAAATACATCTCCGGAATCGACAAGCTGCCGGATAAAACGGCTTTTCCCTGCAGCGGATTCAACAGGTGAGAGCAGATGGACCAGGGCTCTTTTGTTTTTCTGACCGGCATATTCCTTAAGTGCTCTGCCGAGGGGTTGATACTGGACCTGACCGCCTTTCGAAAGGCGCGGCGCATAGGTGGCGAGAAAAGCAAAAGGGAATTCCGGGCTCCTTTTATTTTCTGCAAGATGGAAACAAACCCGACCCACCTGTTGCCAGAGGGGCGCCTGTTTCTTGAGCCAGCCGGAAAGTCCTGCACGGGATGCCAGGACCTGTTTCCGAATCCACCCATCCAGTTCAACCCAGGTATCCCGAAGAAGACCGGAATCCAAATATTCTCCGCCTTCCATCGGGGGCGCGGAGAAAAGCATCTCTTCGATTTCATGCGACCCGGGCGGGTCGATAGGCTGAAGGTCGTCTCCGGCATATTCGGGCGTACGACAGAGAGAAGTCAGGTAGCGGCAGCCGAAATCCCGCCAGAAAGACACAGCAGGAGATATTGGTGGATCGGGTTTGAAGGCGGCCAGCGTATACACTCCGGATGCCCGGCAGGAGGAAAAGGCGTCAAAGACTTTCTTTTCCCAGCTGGAAAGTTTACCCATTTCCCCTTGTTCAGTCCGTTTAAGGCGAAGACGGCCAGACGGTGTCAAGATAATATAAAAGCTCGGTGCTTTAGGCACTTCTTACATATCTCACTTCGAGGGTGACCTTGAAGCGATCGACCTCTGAGAATTATGGTTTCTGCAGCGACGTCCAACATTTATGGAACACGAGTTGCTGCGCGTTGAATGATGATTCGATGTAATTAACACAAAATATTAACCTCTTTTCAAGCTAAAAACAGCCCTGCCTGCTCATCCGTGTCTCCGGACAGCTCGCAGAGCAGGGTTCCGTGCCCGCACGGATCGGTTTCGAACTGCAGAACCGGGTGGTCTATTCCAAAGCGATGCAGTAGTTCATGGCGAATTTTTTTTGCAAGCGGCTCGGTAGAGCTTATCAGTTGATCGGCTACCTCCACGTGGCAGGAAAACGCGATACTGGAGGAGCTGATATTCCAGGCATGTAAATAGTGGACTCCGCATACACCGGGTACCTTCAGGATCGCTTTCTTTACTTTCTCCAGGTCCAGGCTTTTTGGTGTAGCGTTCATCAGGATGCCGGTCGCCTCTTTCAGAATCGACCAGCAGTTTTTCAGGATGAAAGCGACAATCACAAAGGAAAGAAGCGGATCCAGCCAGTACCAGGGTCTGAAAACCAAGACGACGCCATTGACCAGCACGAGCACGGAAGTCAAAAAGTCCCCGACCATGTGGAGAAAGGCTCCCCGCACATTCAGACTGTGCTTTGAATCCCGATGGAGCAGCCAGGCGGAAAGGCCGTTTCCAACGATACCCACCGCCGCCAGATATATGACAATACGGCCGATGACCGGCTGGGGGTTCAAGAAACGCCCGAACGCTTCATATAGGATAAAGCCCGATGCGGCCGCCAGGAGCGCGACGTTTATCGCCGCCCCGAGAATTTCGGCCCGTTTGTATCCGAAGGTGTTTTTTCTGGATGCGCCTTTTTTCCCGATCCGGAATGCAAAATAGGCGATCAACAGCGCAGTGAAATCACTGTAATTGTGGACTGCATCGGATATGAGCGCCATGCTCTGGGCGTAAATCCCGCCGATTATCTGTGCCGTGGGGATAATCAGGTTGATTGCAAGCGTGAAGAGAAGCCTCGCCCCGGTCGTGTCTTCCTGGTGGAAGTTGTTTTCGTTTCCGTTATGAGAATGCATATTAGAATATAAAATAAACTTTAAATGTTAACCTCTACTTGTCCAATATTTAATTTTCATTGTTTTGGAGCATTTTTCGGAGAAACACGCCGGTGTGGGAAGCCTTTGAGCGGGCGATTTCTTCCGGTGTTCCCGCTGCGACAACCCTTCCGCCTGCCTCTCCGCCTCCGGGTCCAAGGTCAATTATATGGTCCGCGGCTTTTATAACGTCCAGGTGATGTTCGATCACGATGACGGTGTTTTGTTTTTGAACGAGTCTGTTCAGCACCTGCAGCAGCTTGTCTATATCAGCGGGATGGAGGCCGGTGGTTGGCTCGTCGAGCAAGTAAAGGGTACGACCTCCAGTCTTTCTCCCGAGTTCCTTGGCAAGCTTTATCCGCTGGGCTTCTCCGCCTGAAAGAGTGGTCGCCTGCTGGCCGAGCTTTAGATAGCCGAGGCCTACCTCCGTTAAGGTTGAAAGCTTCGAACGTATGGCAGGGATGGATTCAAAAAACCCGAGAGCCTGGGCGACTGTCATGTCCAGGACATCCGCGATGTTGAACCCCTTGAGCTTTACTTCGAGTGTATCACGGTTGTATCGCCTGCCGTTGCATGAATCACATTTGACATATACATCCGGCAGGAAATGCATTTCTATTTTCACCACGCCGTCGCCTTTGCAGGTTTCGCAGCGTCCGCCTCTGACATTGAAGCTGAAACGTCCAGCTGTGTATCCGCGCTTTCTCGACTCGGGAAGCATCGCAAAAAGACTCCGTATGTCATCAAAAATACCCGTATAGGTGGCGGGATTGGATCTGGGAGTTTTTCCGATCGGGGTTTGATCGATATTGACCACCTTTTCGATATGCTCTGCGCCTCCAATAAGCTGTACGCAACCTACGGAACGTTTTGAACGGGTCAAACACCGACTTAAAAACGGATAAACGATGTCGTGTATCAAACTGCTCTTGCCGGAGCCGGAAACGCCAGTTACGCAGGTGAATGTACCCAGGGGGATATCCACAGAGATATTTTTCAGATTATGCTCGCATGCTCCTCTAATACTCAAATAGTTGCCGGTGCCCTTTCGCCTCCGGGCCGGGACCGCTATTTTCAAGGCTCCCGACAAATATCGTCCGGTCAGGGATTCAGGGCTGCCGGCAATCGTTTCCGGAGGGCCGCTGAATAGAAGCCTTCCACCTCCTTCACCTGCACCGGGGCCGATATCGACGATGTGATCGGCGGCGAGTATCGTTTGTTCGTCGTGTTCTACAATGAGGACGGTGTTTCCCAAATCTTTCAGCTTTTTCAGGCTTTCGAGCAGTTTCAGGTTGTCTTTCGGATGAAGGCCGATGCTGGGTTCATCGAGCACATACAGCACTCCGGCCAGGCCCGAACCTATCTGGGTTGCGAGCCGGATACGCTGGTCTTCACCACCCGAAAGGCTGGAAATGCTGCGGTCGATTGTAAGATAACCGAGCCCCAGGCTCGAAATAAACCCCAGGCGAGACAGGATTTCTTTTAAAAGTCTTGAAGCAATCGTACTCTGCCTCCGGCTCATTTGAAGCTCGGATAGGAATTGCTCAGCTTCTTTCACCGAAAGTGCGCTGACCTCGTGGATTCCTTTCCCACCTACTTTAACGGCAAGACTTTCGCGCTTAAGTCTTGCCCCGAGGCATGTCGGACAGGTGATTTTGCCTGAACTCGAACCGTGCGTCACAGGAGATTGCTTTATTCCCAGTCCGCCGCAGTCGGGGCAGGCGCCATGGGGGCTGTTGAATGAAAACATTCCAGGCGAAATTTTTCCGAACCTGAATCCGCATATCGGACAGACCGGATGCCGGTTAAATACCAGGGGTGGAGAACCTTCGACCTTAACTTGAACCCTTCCTCCGGATACCGAAAGAGCCAGTTCAAGCGAGTCTGTTAAGCGGTTTTTTATCCCTTCCTTGACAATCAGCCGGTCGATAACCACATCTATGGAATGGGGTATACTTCCATCGAGACGGATATCGGCGTCCAGAAGTTGAATATCGCCGTTGATGGCAACCCGGGTGAATCCGTCCCTGGATAATTTTTTCAAGATGTCTGCGTGGGTTCCCTGGCGGTTTTCAATAACGGGTGACAAAAGCTGTATCGGGGTTCCGGCCGGGAGGTCCATTATATTATCCACCATTTCCTGGACGCTCAGCGCTTTAATCGGGAGGCCGCATTCGGGGCAATGAGCGACTCCCACCGTGGCATATAAGACCCGCAGATAGTCATTGATTTCGGTGATCGTTCCAACCGT
>JAWOBE010000194.1:0-4134 GCA_046498185.1 Desulfatiglandaceae bacterium
GGATGCGCGCCGGTGAGGTGTCTCAGGATCACCTATGTCGGGGAGCTGGGTTATGAACTCTACATCCCGACTGAATACGCCTGCCATGTCTACGAGACCCTTATGGAAGCGGGGGGCGGCCGTGTACGCGACGCTGGATACCGGGTTATTGAATCCCTCAGGTTGGAAAAAGGCTATCGTTACTGGGGTAAGGAACTGACTCCCGACTATACCCCGTTCGATGCCGGGCTGGGATATTGTGTTGCCATGGACAAACCGGATTTTCGGGGGAAAACCGCACTTGCCGCGATGTTGGAGCGGGGCCCCGAATGGAAACTGTGCTGTTTTACTCTCGACACCGAAAAACCGATGCTGCTTCACGGAGGGGAAACCATCTGTCACAACGGAGAAGTATGCGGTGTTGTAACAAGCGGCGGATACGGTTACACGGTAGGCAGGACCATAGCATACGGTTATCTGCCGGTGGACAAAGCCGACCTGGCCGAAGGCTACCAAATTGAAGCTTTCCGGCGCGTTATACCTGCGGTCAGGCACAACCGCGCACTGTACGATCCCCAACGAACCAGGATACTCATGTAACACCCCCTCGCGCACCCTGATCTCGGTCAGGGTCGAATCAAGAAAACGGAGGACGCGACCATAGACCTGGGTTTTTCGATATTTCTTCTGCTTTTCTCCGGTGCCTATGTAGGCTGGAACATCGGGGCCAACGACACCGCCAACTGCATTGGTACGACAGTGGGTTGCGGCCTTTTGAACTTCCGCCGCGGGGTGATCCTGGTGGGGATTTTCGCTTTCATGGGCTCGGTGCTAGGCGGGCACAAGGTGATGCACACGCTGGGGACCGGAATCGTAAAGACCGACCTGTCAATCTCCGCACTTATAATCGCGTTGGTCTGTTCCGGAATATTCGTAACCATCGCCACGTTCCGCAGGCTTCCTGTATCCACCGCTCAAACCATCGTGGGCGGGATCGTCGGCATCGGCCTCGCCGTACGGGCCGAAATCGATTATTCCTGGTTTTTGACCATAGCCGGAAGCTGGCTGATCTGCCCCTTGCTTTCACTTACCCTTGCATTCGCCCTCGTGCACCTCATTTCTTTTGTAACCTCCAGGCTCAAAATCAACCCCATCATGATAAAAAACAGCCTCGGTTGGATGGCCATTTTTTCATCCTGCTACGTGGCTTACGGGTTGGGTGCCAACAATGTGGGGGTCGCGGTGGGCCCTATCGCCAATCTCGGACGTTTTTCACCAGGGTTCCTTCTGGCGCTCGGAGGTCTTGCCATAGCCGTGGGGGCGGCCACCTACGGGAAACGAGTGGCGTACACGGTCGGAAAAGACATCACCCCCCTCGGCATTCCCGAAGCTCTGGCCGCCCAGATTTCCTCGGCATTCGGATTACATCTTTTTGCAATGTTCGGCATTCCCGTTTCCTCTTCCGCGGCGATCGTAGGTGCCGTGATTGGCGCCGGTCTTATAAACGGAGTTCAGTCCATCAGCAGAAAAATTATCATAACGATACTTTTGGGATGGGTTCTTACTCCTTTTTGCGCAGCCTGCGCATCCTTTTTTCTATACAGGCTTTTGATTTTCTTCCTCCCTTTGGGGGGATAAAATGAAACCAATAAAAATTAACTATTTACTAATAACTATTTACTAATAACTATTTACTCTTCCCTTGGGAGACACATCATGATATTTAAGAAAGAAAAGGAAGTAATTAAACTTATCATCAAGCACGTAGAGAAGGTTGAAGAGTGCGTTTGTAACGGCGAAAAAACTCTGATTTCTTATCTTTCAGGCGAAAAAAACGAAGCGAAACGGTTGAGCCGCCTGGTGGACAGCCTTGAAACCGAAGCCGATTACATAACGGAGACAATCCGGGACCGTCTTTACTCGGGTGCATACCTTCCGCTTCTGCGCGAGGATATTTACAGGCTTGTAGAACACATGGACAAAGTCGCCAATGCCATGGAGGCATGCTGCGACTTCTTCCTGAACCAGAGACCGTCGATACCCGAAGAATTCAGTATGAACCTGATAGAGATAATAAAGAAGTCCACAGGCACCATTGTTCCGCTTAAAGACGCGGTGTTGTGTTTTCTCGAAGGAGCATGCCCGGAGGATACCACCCGGGCTCATGTAAAAGACGTGGGGATTAAAGAAAGTGAAGTCGACAAGCTTGAATGGGACATGACGAAGCTTATTTTCACCTCTTCAATGGAGCACAGCTTTAAAATACATCTTAAACAATGTCTCAATACGATCGTCGAGATATCCGACAGGGCCGAAGACACCGCCGACCACCTGGAACTGGTAACGCTCAAGGCGATGTTTTGAGAATATTTTCCAGATCTTCAACACCCTCTATCAAAAATTCGGCACCTGCCTTGGTCAGCACATCTCCAACCGCCGCGGCCTCGGGGCCCTTACCGATCACGCCGACCGGTATAAACGGGTGTAACGATCTGCGCGCCGCGATCATGTCATCCGGCATATCCCCCAAGTAATAAAGTTTTTCAGGTTTCGAGGCCGAATTGGCCGCCGCCGTATCCAGCATGAAAGGATCAGGCTTTGAAAGGCACCGCCTTGAACCGGATTCAGACTCCCTTCTCCGCTCCTCGGCGAGGCAATCATCCAGAGTCAGCACCAAATCGAAAAAGCCGTCGAACCCGTGAGCCTCAAGCGCAAATACCGCCTCGCTCCGCGGCCGCCCGGTCGCGACAATCGTCATGTGCCGCGAGTGAAGCCGTGAAAGCACTTCTGAGGTTACAAGCGGAGTTTCCCGGTATATAAGCCCTTCGCCATGGTACATCCTCGGCGGCATACCGTAAGTGGATTCGAACAACGCACCGCCCAGATAAATTTCCTGGAAAATCTCCTTTATCACGTTCCCGTCAGATACGTCCCCCCTGTAAAAACGACCTGTATAACCGTTGTCCGACGTGTTGGATTCGTCAAGGAGCTGAAGCGCGCCCGGTCCCGAGGCCAGGAAATCGGCAAGACGTGTCACATCCCATTTTGAAGCCTCGGAGGTATATGCATCCCATGGTTCCTCCAACGGGCCTTGCCCTGCCTGATTTCCAACGACCTGGGTAAACAGCATGGAAATTATTTTAAACGCGAGGTCCCAGTCATTGTTGAGCCCTCCGCGTCTTTTCACCTCGGCCAGGTCTTCAAGCTCAAAAAGGGGCTCTGGAAGAGCCTCCGAGCCATGGCTCCGTTCAAAAAACAAACGCGCCGTCCGTCTGACCGTTTCCCGGTAGGAATTGGTGACATCCACGAGCACTCCGTCCATGTCAAAAACAATCAATGATTTTGTTTCCATAAAAATATAAAACTTATCAAAAAATTTATTTAGAAGAAGTAAGTCTGCGTAAAGCTGAATAGACTGCATAACCTACGTGAAGGGCAACTGTGGTGCCGGTTTCCGCGATACGTTCCACTTTCCCACCTCCAACCGGCTGACGGTTCGCTTCCAATCCCTGCTTTTGTCCGCTGCTTCCCCGTCTGATATGAGCCGCAACCATTTCATACGCTTCGTTGATTTCAGCGGCTTTTCTCTCCGCTTTCCGCTTCAGCCTGGAGTTTGCGCAAAATCTGTCCGGATGCCAAACGGATATGGCATCCCTGTATGCCTCCTTCAGCTCTTCCATAGTCGCATCGGCGGATAATTCCAGAATTTCATAACAACGTGACAGATTCACACGCTCTCCACTGCCTTCAATAATAATAATTGCCGATATTGATTTATTTTGAAATCGCATTTCATCCAAATGCGTCCCTAAAAATAGCACCGGGAACCCAATGGTGCAAGTGCGCTCTTACAAAACCAAATGCACCTTAAGGCTGTGGGAGCGGTTTTCTACTGCGATCTGGCCCGCAACGGCAGTGCAACACCATCGCGATTACAAATCGCTCCCACAGGAAAAAACCCGTACTCGAATTGTGGGAGCGGTTTTCTACCGCGATTCCTGATGCAACTACAGGGGAAGCAACATCGCGATTGCAAATCGCTCCCACAGGAAAAAACTCGTACTTGATCTGTGGGAGCGGTTTTCTACCGCGATTCTGAACGCAACTGCAGGGGAAGCAACATCGCGATTACAAATCGCTCCCACAGGAAAAAAC
>JAWOBE010000009.1:0-3898 GCA_046498185.1 Desulfatiglandaceae bacterium
CGAAGGATTCGTCGGTCAATCGGCGGAGGAAACGATCCGTAATTTCAGCCGAATCAGCCGGATAGGCATGGCAGGCGTTGATGCGACGATACTGGAAATCATGAAAGCGAAGATGATATAAAAACATGCGTACGATGATCGTACGGTCCGGGATGCAATGGGGAATGAGATGTCGGGTTACCGGCGGTCTGCATGTTCATCAAAAAAAGCTATCGGTCCTTAGGCAGTGGGCTTACCGTTTGAACCAAGAGGTAAGGCACGCATTCACCGGCGGTCCGCCACCCCATTCCCCTGAGTGGCTCGAATTCTTTTCTCTAACGGCATGATTGTCAATGCCGATTTTTTTTCAAAATTTAGGTATGGAATTTACGTATAAACGGTGGGATGAGAAGTTTTGGCCTACTTGGCATAGGTATTTAACACATGTCTCATGGCCATCGAATAAAGTCCTTTCAAGATTTAATGATATTCATGCTTCACTACACATTATTCCTGGAGTGTAAGCAGGTATTTTCTCAAGCTGATCCTGCTGCCGTTCAGACCGAGTTTCTTCCTGATATTTCGCCTGTGAGTGTCCACTGTTCTGACCGCAACGCACATGTGGTCTGCGATTTCCTTCGAAGTGCAACCATGTTTAAGCAGGTTGACCACCTGGATTTCGGTCGTCGTAAGCAGATGGAGCAATCGGCTGAACCGCTCGGAGAACGGCGAAAAGAAATCTGAGAGATTTTTTTCCATCACTTCGATTTCCTGTGCCTGCCGACGGGAAAGGCCGGAGGACTTGAGGCGCTGAAGAGACGGGAAAATCAAGGTGTCGACGACCGATATTAATTGCTCTTCCATTTTCTTCTGCCGCCGGTTCACCGATTCCAACAATACCTCCAGCGCGGTGTTTGTTTTTTCAAGCTCCCTGTTTTTCAGGTCCAGGTCATGTTCCCGCGCCAGCAGTTTCTGTTCCGCCTTCTTCAAACGGCTTATATCGGTGATTAACGTGAAACAGCCCAGCACCTCACCCGTGGCATCACGCAGGCCTCGCGAGGCTACAAGAGCCGGGAAGACACTTCCATCCGCCCTGACTAAATTAATCTCATAGCGATCCGCGTGGCTTTTGCTGCATTTTTTAGCATTTACGGCGGGTAAACGCCGATAACCTTCGGGAAAAAATTTATCAAAATTTTCTCCCACTAATTCTTCATTTTTCATTTTAAATATATTGGAAATACTTCTATTTATAAATATTATCTTATTATTTTTATCTAAAATAATAAATCCATCAACCATTGTATCTAGCAGTTTACGGAATTTTTCTTCAACTTCTTGATGGGCAATTTCCTTTATTTTATGGGAAGTGATATCAATCGCAACGCCGTTTATATACCAAACATTACCACCCCCGCGGGTGGAAAGCTTCTCGGATCGCATTCTAATCCAACGTTGATCATTTTCTTCGCATCCAGGCGGAATCACCCTGAAGACTTCATCGAATATTCCGCTGTTTAACAATCGTTTCCCCGCCTCGATCAATTTTTCCGCATCTCCGGGATGCACATTCTCGAACCATGAGGAGGGATCCAACGGATTGCCGGGATAAAGAATCTCCACAATCGAAGGACTGACGAAAGTAACTTTCACTCTTTGTGATTCCTCCGGCCGACACTCCAGCCGGTAAACCGCGAAACCTCGTACATTCAAAATGAGACCGCGAAACTGTCTTTCACTTTCCTTGATGGCCGTGCGAGCGATTTTCAAATCTGTTACATCGTTTCCAATCGCCTGTATATACTTGACCATCCCATCTTTACCCAGAAACAGGCGGTTGACCCATGAAAACCAGCGCATTGAACCATCTTGCAGTATCACCCGATCAACGGTTACAACAAAAAGCCGATTCGGGCCTAAAGACTCGATCGCCTTACGCACGGAATGGACATCACGCGCGTCGAGGAAATCGTAAAATTTTCGCCCGATAAGATCTCCTTTACTCATACCGAGGCGAGCGCAAAGAGCTTTATTCACGAATGTCAGTTCACCGTCGGGGAGAAAACGGCATATCATAGACATTCGGTTTATGATCGCCTTTATATAAAGGTTCTCGCTGGTTTCTGAATCTCCGAAATCAATCGAATCATCAGGCATTGAAAAATCCGCGTCAACATCATCGATGTCATATGGTTTCAAGGAGTACGGGCATCCTTCAGGCGGTATACCGGGACACCAATATGGTAAAGAACGCTCCGCCATTTTTTAACCTCCACACTGGCGACTTCTTTTCTTTGCCTTTGAGGCTTAAAAGCGGGGAAAAATTCCGGTCTGGTCGTATTCTTTTTTTTATATTAGAGATATGGTAATTGGCAACTAGTAAGAAGTGGGTCGACATGAAGTCCAAATCTGGAAAAGGGAGACGGAATTCGGTATTACAATGCCGTTCAGATAGAATAAATGAAGAGGAAGCTGAAAGATCGACATAAACAGCCGGGAAGGGATATTGGACGTCTATAATCGGAAAGCCGTATAGAACCATGTTCAAACAAATAATAGAAAGCGCTTTTTATTGCAATCTCAAAAAATAAGTGGAAAATACGTATAAAAATTACGTATATTTTTGACTCCGAAAAAGCCGGGCAGTTTAAAAAATACATATGGAAGCCGCATCACCCCCATTTACACACAACCTTTTACATGGACGATTTCAGCTCGACCGGGCATATTCCCTGATGGCTCTTGCGGCCGGGACGATACCCCCGGACACATAAGCTTCGTGGTTGTCTTCTATATGCTTTAAAGAATACAAGTAATTGACCATAAGGCCAGCCGACTGGGCCAGCCCTTTTTCCGAAATATCAGCAAGCCAGTTGAGTCGTTCCACCCGTGCACCGTTCGACAAATGAAAATGTTCAACCGGATCGATAGCCCGGCGACCCTTTTTTTCATTAAGCAGGTAACGGGCCGCCAACCGCATAAGAATTTTTTTCAACGTACTGCTGGTATAAGTATCCGTATGCCACCGGCTGTTCAAGAGAGATACCAGGGTATCGGCAGCGTTTTCCCCGGCACCGAGCTGGTTTATTTCGAGCACTTCCTTTGCGGTGAAAATCGACTGGTCACCCCCGGTGAGTTTGTCGTCCAGCCATTTGCGAAAACCTGGAATAGGCGACAGAGTAACAAAAGTCTTCACCGCAGGCAGCTCCTCGGTCAGGCGCCCGACCACGCGCTTGATCAAAAAATTTCCGAGACTTATTCCTGCAAGCCCTTTCTGGGTGTTACTAATGGAATAGAACACGGCGGTATCCGCTTCGCCGGCGTCCACAGGTGCTTGAGACTCATCTAGAAGTTCATGTATCGTCGATGCCATCCCCCGGGTGAGTGCCACCTCGATGAAAATAAGCGGTTCATAGGGCATTTTGCCATGAAAAAAGGCAAAGCACCGTCGGTCCGAATCGAGCCTGTTCTTTAAATCCGCCCACGATGTTATCTCGTGGACCGCCTCGTAGAGTATCAGTTTTTCGAGCAGGAGAGCCGGTGATTCCCAAGTCATCTCCTGAAGTTCGAGCAAACCCACATCGAACCAGTTCTTAAGCAGGTATTTCAAGTCTTTTTCAAGACTTTCCAAATAGGGGTCCTCTCTGTTCAGCTCAAGCAGATCCGCACGCATATCAACCAGAAACTTGAACCCGTCGGGCAGCGTATTAAAGTGCCTCAGGATCAGAAGGCGCGAAGAATCCAGCGCCTTCCGCAGGCGATGCTCAAAGTTGAGGCGCGAGATATCGCCGGTCGCACCTTTTAATTCCTCTAAAATGCCCATTAATGAATCTACATCCACGGTGAAATCCTGGGCCAGGCGCCGAAGAAAAATTCTTTTCCCCTTCGTGCTGAGGCTTTTATAGATGAGCCCCAGTTC
>JAWOBE010000062.1:0-40896 GCA_046498185.1 Desulfatiglandaceae bacterium
CCTTGGTTAAGCACATCTTTCCACAACGAACCATAGCCTTCCAATCCTTCATGGAAACGACCGAGCAGATTTTTGGTGTTGACTTTGACCTCGGGAGGCATTTCAGTGTGTCCAAGGCCGAAACCATAGATGGCCGTGGGTCTGCTGAATTTCACTTTCTTCCAGAATTGAGCCATCTCCTTCATAAGGGAGAATATAGTTCCCACCACCTGAGTGAACATCGGTCCCAGGTGGGAGCCTGGATCTTTTGCCCTGTGTATCTTGGGCCGTCCCATGAAGGCCTGGGCGACTCTTACTCGTTGAGCCAACGCAAGCGTGGTCATCCATACATCTATGCCGAAATTGGCGACGGCTTCATCCCAGAGCTCATCAGCCATGAATACTTCCGCCATCTTTCCGCTGAACCCGAAATCTCCGCCGATAGGCTGACGAACCCGCCTGCCGTAGAGGCACCGGACCAGTGGATATGCGATTCCGTTTGTTATCGTGCCGTCGTATTTATGCCGGATATATAAAGGTGTAACATAGGAAAACCCCTGGAATACCGGTTCACCCAAATGCTTTATCCATTCAGGGGTGATGCTTTTGAGGTCGGCGTCGACGACTACAACCGCTTCGGCCTTAAGTTCCAGGACCTTTTTAAAAAGGTTTTTGAAATTATTGCCTTTCCCTTTAACCCCTTCAGGGGTGGAAAGATAGACTTTTGGAGTTTGCGTCGGGGTTTCGATAAAAACTTCACCTGTACCATCGGGCGAATTGTTGTCGCAATTTACGATCACGGCTTTTTTGTCCCCGAAATACCGGCTCAGCCCTTCATCGGCTTGGGTCACCGGAAAGGAAATCGAATCCGCTTCGTTATAAGAAGGAATAGCGACAACGATTTCGGCTGACTTGATCTTTTCGGGGTTTATTTCAGTTTTAACGCTCTTGCTCATTTGATCCCCCTTGCAGTTTATCCAGTAAATCGATAACAGCGGTATTCCAGCCCCCGGGTCCCGCGGTTGGAGTAATTTTCAGCCCTTTGATACGGCGGTGCAATTCAGGGAAAGAATTGCCGGATTTTACCAGCACCGGATGGTCGACACGATCGAGCATAGCGAAATCGTTGGGGCTGTCGCCAAGCGCCACCGTGACGATGTCGGCGCAATCGGTTCTGTACCAGTTGATAAGCTTTTCAACGGCATTTTCTTTGCCGCCGTGACGGTATAGATGATAAAATCTTCCGCCTTTGCTGAGGTCCATACCCCGGCGCGCGACTGCCTGTTGAAGTAGTAGCCTGTCGGAAGGAGTACGGAATTCAGCTATGAAAGGTTCATCAAATTCCCGATCTGAAGCGAGCATACTTTTAACCGTGTCAAGACCCGTGATGCGGGAAATTTCCGACGGGTCCATCTCGTGAAAACCTCTTATGGGGAAAGTTAGTTCGGATCGAAGTTCCTCAAATGCCTTGATAACTGAGGCATAATCCGCTCCGAGTTTCCATTTCCAGAGCCCGTCGCATTCTTCCGCCTCCGGTGGGATGCGCTTGTTGAGACCAGGGGGGAAAAAGATACCCCCGCCGTTTTCAGAAACAAAAGGCGCCTCGATTCCCATCTCTCTTCGCAATATATCCATTTCCGCCTTGGTTTTACTCGAAATCAGCACCACCGGCACCTGGTCGGCCGCGCATTTTTCAAGCGCAGGGCGGGCCTCTTCCCAGCGGTATGTATCATGGTCGAGCAGCGTGCCGTCCAGGTCCGAGAAAATGATCAATAACGGCATGGCCGCATCCTCGTGTGGTTATAAAAATCGTTTTTTTTCCTGTTCGACCGCATCTATCAAATCGTAGAAAATTTTCGGCAGCCTGTTGGTTACCCTTTCCCATGAAACGGTCTGGGGCATTTCGAAAGTGTTTTTCAAGGCCTTCTTTTCAACTTGAAGAATTGCTTCAGCCAATCCGGAGTCCAGATAAGGCCTGAATTCTTCATGTGTATGAACCAGCCGGAGAAGACGTTCGGTGATTTGATGCGGGGCTGTCAGCATGTCTCCGGCCATCACGATTGCGTCGTGAAAGGTGCTTTTTACCAGTGTCTCTTCGCTGCCTCGATCGTAGCCAAGGTTATTGAACGAGGCATCATCTGAATATTTCTTGATTTGTTCCTCTGCTACAGCTTGGTAAGTTACCGCGAGGTCTCTGAAAAAAGTCTCGGAGATCTCCAGGCCCTCCTCGATAACGAGTGCATGCATCAGCGTTGTGACAATATCGATGGCCATTCGGTTCAGGCCCCGGTTTTGATCGTCTGGAGAGGGGTCCTGGTGTTTGTGATCGAACGGGCGTTCCGAGAACATCACCTGTGCGGAGGATGCAGCTTTACGATAGACTTCTATAAGCGTGAAGACTTCAACTCCCCAGTTCGTCGCAAATCGCATCCGCCTGAGAACATCCACATGGAAGGCGACTTCCCCGGAAAGCTGATAGTTGAAACCGAGAAGGAACTCGATAAGATTGAGCATTTTTTCCTGCCGGCTTTCGGTGAATTTCCGTTTCAGCGCCAGAAGAAGCGGATCCAGCAACAGGCGTTTTACCCTTCCGTAGGGCATTCGATTCATAAGTCGGCTGTAATATGCTTTGGAAAAATCGTAACCCAACACCACTACCGGGTAAAACAGACGGTCGAGTTGCACGCTCTTGAAAGTTTTGATGTCGGCATCGATGAGACCGATGGTCTGCGCCCCGAGCGCGGTGGCGACTCCGAAGCTCATGAACATATTCCTGCCTTTTCCGGGGTCGTTTATCGCAAAGCCGGCCTCGCTCAATTGGCTGTAAATGTCGGCGAAGCCGGGGCCGTCATTCCACTGGATAAGGCAGTTTTTAAGGTCGAATTCTTTGAGGAGATCCCGAAGTCTCCAGGCATCGGCTTCAGTCGCCTGATCCAGTCCAAAGATGATTTTGGACAGGTAGGTCACTGCTCTTAATTGCCTGAGGATATTTTTGAATACCGGAAGGTTGTTCGGGTCGGTGAATTCGGTGGCCAACGTAGGTATTATCAGCACCGTTTTCTGCCATTTGGAATGCAGGCGTAGCTGGTTGCGCAGGTTTCGCTTGTCCTGATCCAGGATATGAAATGTGGCGATTTTTGTGCATTTTTGGGAGAAATCGCTAATGGTCGGCCTCCTTCTTACCGCATGAGAATCGGACGAAAGCGAAAGTGCCGGAATCAAAAATTTCGGAACCTCGGAAATTTTTTCGATTTCGATCCCGGTCGATTTGAGTTAAAAGAGGTTAACGGGAGAGTAAGCCTTTGTCAACATTCCATTGGTATCGGATCCACTATCAAAATGTCATCTCCCCAGAGGGAAAGATGCAAGTGGTTATGTCGCCGCTTTAGCGGCATCGGAATCGGCGTCGGGGTCGGAAACAGGCTGGAATCAAAGATCGATTTCGATAGCGACTCCTAGAGGATCATGCCGAGTTTCTGATTTATGTAACCTTCAGCGTTTCCATGTCTCCTTAACCGGTAACCTTTCCCCCAATCGGCGGGTTGCCGATGATTCCTTTTGGCAGTTGCCCATCCGGCATTCACGGGTGGAATTCAAAAAATAACGGCCTGGGAACAGGTCCATGGTAAAAAGGTTGAAAGTATGTCCTTCGGATCGATGAGCAGAAGGTATAAAAAAATATATTTTGTTGTTTTTTCGGTGATGCTGCTCTTCACCGGAGAAGTTTGGGGCGGAACCGTCGAAATAGATATGGTGCATTCCCGCGATGTATATCCCGCAGGAGACGCCTACCCGGTTCTTTTCAGGGTTAAAATCGCTGAGTCGATGTTTATTCACGGGCCCCACGAAGAAGAAGGCATGGTTCCGACAAAGTTGATTGTAGGCGAAAAAGCCGGCCTCCGCCTGAATGACGTTCAATTTCCTCTTCCTTCCAGACTTACTTTTGAATACGCTCCGGAGCCGCTCGACCTCTATTCCGGTGAATTCCCCGTTAGAGCGGTTGTTTTGGTGGACAGGGATGCGGAACCGGGCCGGCACTTGCTGGAAGGAAGACTTTCCTATCAGGCATGTTCCTCCACCGCCTGTTTTCCACCTGAAGATATCAACTTCAAAATCGGCTTTGAGGTCGTCACTGAAGATACTCCATCAAGGAAGGTGAACGAAGCTGTTTTCGATCCCGAAGAAGATCTCTCCGGCAATGCCGCGGATCAGCCATGGCGACAGGGATCCGGCTTCTGGCTTATTCTCGCCGGGGTTTTTTTCGGCGGGCTCGCTCTCAATTTGACCCCCTGCATTTACCCCTTGATTCCGATAACAGTTTCTTATTTCGGTGGAAAGGGGTTCGGGGGGCGTGCGGCGACGGTACTACACGGCATCCTGTACATCTTGGGGCTGGCCGTGACCAATTCAATTCTGGGCGTCGCCGCGAGCCTGTCGGGGGGCATGCTCGGGTCGGTGCTGCAAAACCCTTTTGTACTCGTGGCTGTGGCGCTGGTATTGCTTGTTCTTGCCCTCAGTTTTTTCGGTTTCTGGGAGCTTACTCTTCCGCCCATTTTCATGAGGGCCGCGTCTGTAAATTTCGCCGGGTTCTTCGGGACTTTTTTCATGGGGCTCACACTGGGAATTGTCGCCGCTCCATGCTTGGGCCCTTTTATCCTCGGAATGCTGACCTACGTAGGCAGGCTTGGAGACCCGGTGCTGGGTTTCGTTTACTTTTTCGTCCTGAGTATCGGTATGGGGCTTCCTCTTGCCGTGCTGGCGGTTTTTTCAAGCGCTATAGAGAAACTGCCTGTTTCAGGTCCCTGGATGATCTGGGTGCGGAAACTGCTCGGCTGGGTGCTCGTGGGTATGGCCATTTATATCATTCAGCCTGTCATTCATTCCCAGGTCCGTAGCATAATTGCAGCCGTAGTTATACTGGCGGCTGGAATTCATTTGATAAGTGCCGGCCGGTCGGTATCCACGTCCGGTAAATTCACCCCCTTGCGATGGCTGGTCGGGGCGGCTGCAGTCGCTATGGCAGGATTTTTTATTTACACCGGTTTTATTCCCCGGGATTCCGTTGAATGGATTCCTTATCGTAACGGGGTCATAGAAGGGGCCGTCGCGCGGGGAAAACCGGTGATGATCGATTTTTACGCCGACTGGTGCGGACCTTGTCGTGCAATGGACCGGGAAGTTTTCGCCGACCGGGAGGTGGTTGATCTCAGTTCACGGTTTTCGATGATTCGGGTTGACTTGACGAGGTGGCGGCAATCCCATGAAACTCTTCAAAAGCGCTGGAAAATCCGGGGGGTGCCGACGATCGTATTTTTAGATGAGGAAGGGCGGGAAGCAACTGAGGCCAGGGTGGAGCGTTACATGGGCCCCGATGAAATAGCGTCCCGAATGAAGAACTTTTGAAGATTATTCCCAGCGAATCAGCATGCTGCCCCAGGTAAGCCCTCCGCCGAAAACCGGGAGGCAGACGAGGTCCCCCGGGCGTATGGTTCCGTCACGAACGGCTTCGTCCAGTGCTATGGCGCAGGAGGCGGAAGAAATGTTGCCGTATTTGTGAATCGTCATATAAAATCTTTCGAACGGTATCTGGAGTATCTTTGCCACGGATTGAAACATCCGGATGTTCGCCTGATGTGGAATGAACAGGTTTATGTCTTCGATTTGTATTGAATTATTTTCGGCGGCTTCTTTGATGGCGTCGACGAAGTGCCTGACCGCCACCCTGAAAGTTGCATTGGCCTCGATCATCGTTAGATAATGAAGGCCTCTGTCGACGCTTTCGTGACTTATCGGAGTCGTTTTTGAGCCTCCTCCGGGAAGAAGAAGATCCGTACCGTTTTTGCCGTCGGTGTGAATATGCGAGGAAAGTATCTTCGCGCCTTTCCCTCCAACGGTAAGGACTGCCGCGCCCGCCCCGTCCCCCCACAGGATGCAGCTTGTTCGGTCGGTCCAATCAAGGGTGCGGGTCATGACTTCCGAAGCTACGACAAGGACGCGTCGGGCCGCCCCGGTCCTGAGATATTGCGATGCTGCATCTATGCCGAAAATGAATCCGGAGCAAGCGGCGGTCAAATCAAAGGTAACCGCCTGCGGAGCGTCGAGTTTCGCCTGCAACCAGTTCGCCGCGGCCGGACAGTGGGTGTCGGGTGTTATTGTAGCGCAAATAACCAGGTCCAAATCCCGCGGCCCCATTTCGGCGGCTTCCAGGGCTTTTAGAGATGCTTCCAGTGCAAGGTCGGAGGTTGTGACATCCGGCGCGGCTATACGCCGTTCTTTGACGCCGGTGCGCTGGGTTATCCATTCGTCTGTCGTGTCAAGCCCCATCCCTTCAAGGTCGTGATTGCGCAAGACTTTTGGGGGCACGTATGATCCGGTTCCTGCAATCCGTATGTCCTCCATAGGTTATTTTTTCTCCGCCTTTGCGCCCATCTTTTTTTCCTTTTTAGCTACAATCATGCGTGTTTTTATCACAGTGTCCGGAATCAGGCTGAGTGAATCTATCCCACTTTCAACCAGAAACTCTGCGAAATCGGGAAAATCGCTCGGTCCCTGTCCGCAGATACCTATTTTTCGGCCTTTCTCCTTTGCAACGTCTATGGCCTGTTTCACCATCCTTTGCACGGCATCGTTACGTTCGTCGTAAAGCTTAGCCACCAGAGAGGAATCCCTGTCGAGACCCAGCACCAGCTGGGTCAAATCGTTTGAGCCTATTGAAAAACCATCGAATATTTCGGCAAACTGATCCGCAAGAATAACATTGCTGGGAATTTCGCACATCACATATATTTCGAGTCCTTCTTCGCCCTGGACGAGTCCGAATTCCTTCATCAGGTTTACCACCTTCTTGCCTTCATCGGGGGTACGGCAGAATGGCACCATAATCTTGATGTTCGTAAGGCCCATTTCGCCTCTCGCCTTTTTGAGAGCACGACACTCCAACTCGAATGCAGCCCTGAAGCTTTTGTCATAATAACGGGAAGCGCCCCTCCATCCGATCATGGGGTTGCTTTCGGACGGTTCATAAAGATCGCCGCCAAGAAGATTGGCGTATTCGTTGGTTTTGAAATCACTCAACCGAACGATCACGTCATTGGGGTAAAAAGCCGCGGCTATCCGTCCGACTCCTTCAGAAAGCTTATCTATGAAAAACAGTGTTTTGTCTTCGTAAACAGATGTTATACGGTCTATATGATAAACGATTCCAGCTATTTTATTGTCCTTTTCGGCTGTTCCAAGCAACTTGTTGTAGTCCAGCAACGCAAGGGGGTGAATACCTATGTGAGAGCTGATGATGAATTCCTGACGCGCGAGGCCGACCCCGTCGCAGGGAATCATGGCTTGGCTGAAAGCCTTTTCAGGCATACCGACGTTCATCATGATTTTGGTTTTGGTCGTTGGTACCTCGCTGAAATCTATTGTTTCCACTTCGAAATCGATGAGGCCGTCGTAAACGTATCCTGTTTCTCCCTCACAACATGAAACGGTTACTTTCTGTCCGGATTTGATAAGTTCGTCGCCGTTTCCGGTTCCTATCAGGCAGGGTATGCCCAGCTCCCGGCTGATGATCGCGGCGTGACAGGTTCGACCTCCCTTGTTTGTCACGATCGCCGAGGCAATTTTCATGATCGGCTCCCAATCGGGATCGGTCATGCCGGTTACAAGCACATTGCCGGGGGTAAACCTGTCCATCTCCATCGGTGACTGGATTATCGTCGCTTCTCCCTGTCCGACCTTGTTGCCGACCGCGGCCCCCACCACCACAACTTCACCTTTCTTAAGGAGCTTGTAATTTTCGTAAGTGTTAGGTCCTTTTCTTGAATGAATTGTTTCAGGCCTGGCCTGCACGATGAAAAGGTCGCCGGTGCCCACGTTGACGCCGTCTCCGTCCTTGGCCCATTCTATGTCCATTGGCTTGAATGTGCCCGACTCGTTGCTGTAATGTTCTTCAATGATGCATGCCCATTCGGCCAGCTGCAGAATTTCGTCGTCAGGCAGCACGTAACAGTGTCTTTCATCCAGCGTTATGGGCACGTCTTTTACAGCGTCGTCTTCCAGGGAGTAAACGAGCTTGCTGTTCCGATCCCCCACTTTTCGGCTGATAACGGCCCTTTTCCCTTTTTTCAATGTGGGCTTGAACACGTAATATTCATCGGGGTTGACGATTCCTCGAACGACGTTTTCACCAAGTCCGTAAGCAGCCGTGATAAAAACGGCATCCTTGAAGCCTGTTTCAGTATCGATGGAAAACATCACCCCTGAATAGGCTGAATCGCTTCGAACCATTTTCTGAACCGCGATCGAGAGGGAAATGTCGAACTGGCTGAATCCCTTGTCGTGTCTGTAGGAAATGGCCCGGTTGGTAAACAGGCTTGCGAAGCAATTTTTGCATGCTTCCTGGACATTTAGCCTTCCGCGGACATTTAAAAAAGTGTCCTGCTGACCTGCGAACGAAGCATCCGGGAGATCTTCGGCGGTGGCTGATGACCGGATAGCCACATCCAGGTTATCCCTTGCATAGCCGAATTCATCGGTCAGTTTATCGTAAGAGCTATAGATGGCCTGGGTCAGGTCCGGCGGCAGTTCCGCGAACCGAATTACGTCACGCACTGCGCGGCCTTTGCTCGTTAGGTTCTGGAAGCTTCCGGTGTCCAGCCCTTTGAGAATTTTTTTTATTTCTTCTTCTATTCCCGAATATTTAAGTACATAGCGGTATGCATAGGCTGTTATCGCAAAGCCATTGGGTACTTTAATCCCTTTGCTTTTGAGCTTACGATACATTTCCCCCAGTGAAGCATTTTTGCCTCCCACGAGGGGCACGTCTTCTATGCCGATTTCGTTGAACCATAAAATGAATTTTCTATCGTTTTCAGAAGACATAGCCTGACTCCTTTGCCAAATAAGACGGCTTAATCTATTCCGGTCTGGCGGGACCGGTTTTTGAAAAGAATCCTAGTCCCTCGGAACAATCCCGAAAAGACCAATGTATTCATTTTGTAGCATTTCCGAGATGTTAACGATACGTACCATTTGGCGGTGTTTTTGTCAATCGACCATCGCATGATAAAGCGCAAGATATTGTTCAGCTGATTTGTTCCACGAAAAATCCGAAGCCATTGCCGTTGCTACGATTTTTTGCCATTCTTTGGGTTGATCAAATACTTCCACGGCGCGTTTGACCGCATTCAACAGTGAAGGAGCGTCGTGTTGTTTGAATTTAAAGCCATTGCCGCGGTTTGGAAAGTCCCCGGCGTCTATAACGGTGTCTTCCAGCCCTCCTACAGCGCATACTACAGGCACGGTTCCATACTTCAGGGCATATATCTGGGTTAGCCCGCACGGTTCGTACAGCGAAGGCACAAGTAAAATATCGGAGCCGGCGATTATCCGATGGGCCAATTCATCGTTGAACGTGGCGGTGAAAGCCATTCGCCTTGGCATGCGGGCGGCGGCATGTTCCAGGCGATCCTGAATTTCCCTGTCCCCTGTTCCCAATATCACAAGGGCTGTATCCAGCTCCAGCAACGAATCAACCGCTTCGGCGACAAGGTCCAGGCCTTTCTGCCGGTCCAGGCGACTGACAATACCTATAAGAGGCCGATTCAATGATGACTCGAGTCCGCTTGAAGCCATCAGGCTGCGTTTGCACTCGAGTTTTCCATTCATGTCGGCCGCGGAATAATTGGCCGGAATCAATGGATCGACGGCCGGGTTCCATACCCTGTAGTCTATCCCGTTCAATATGCCCCGCAGAGAGCCTGAACGCTTCCGAAGCACTCCTTCCAGACCCATGCCGAACCGGGGGGTTTGTATCTCCAGCGCATAGGATGGACTTACCGTCGTGACGGCATCGGAATATACAATGCCACCTTTCATCAAATTGATTTTCCCCCAGTATTCCAGACCTTCGACCTGAAAGAATGTTTCTTTTGAAAGCCCGGTGACAGGAAGGCTTTCACCGGTAAAAATGCCCTGGTAGCCGATATTGTGAATCGTAAAGATGCAGCGTGAGTTGTTCAGCCCCTTGACATTCCTATAGGGACCGGCGAGCAACGGGGCAACCAGCGATGCCTGCCAGTCATGGCAGTGAATGATATCGGGGCGGAGGTCCAGCTCGACTGCAGTCTTGAGCACGGCGTGACAGAAAAAGGAAAACCGCTGCAGGTTGTCGTAATAGTCTCCTGCCGGACAGCTGTAGAGATTCGGGCGGTCGTAAAGATCTTCACGTTCCAGGAAATAGACGTCCACTCCGTCAGGAGTCCTGGTTTTCCGAACGGATGCAACGAGAATGTCGGCACCCAAAGATATGGAAAGACCATTGACAACCACCGGGGCTTTGATTCCGGATTCGCGTATGCATTGGTAATAAGGCATGATTACCGCGGTTCTCAGCCCCCTGGAGCTAAGAGCCGCCGGCAGCGAACCAGCCACATCCCCAAGCCCACCGGTTCTTGCAAAAGGGGCGGCTTCGGGGGTGACCATCACGACGGAGAGATTTTTATCGTCCATTTTTCCTCGGTCGGGTGCGAAACTGTAACCGACCACCATCATGTTACCGACTTCGATTAGATACAACTACAAATAACATGGGAAAATTTTTCAATCAACCTGATTTTGGTGCAATCGGTTTTCATGCCTTGTCGGAAGTTGTAAAAAGCGATAAAATAAATATATAGATATTTCTGTTTTTAAATTTGGATGATAAGGTTCTTTGTTCTGGAGGCATAAAATTGTTGCGTAAAAATTATACTAAAAAAAATAATATTTGCAGGGTTACATTCGATATTTTTCCGGACGCGGGCACATCACAGGCAAGCGTATGCGGGGATTTCAACGGTTGGAACCCGGATGCCAACCCTATGAAGCTTCGCAGGGACGGTCGTTTCAGCACAACGTTGTCATTGAAAGCCGGGGCCACCTACCATTTCAAGTATCTGCTGGATGGAAACAGGTGGGAAAACGACTGGGGCGCGGACGGTTACGAACCAGGAGGAATGGGGCAGGATAATTCGGTGATAACGGTCTAGATTATAGGAACGGCGAGTTGAACAGGTGCCCGCGGACGGCAGGCGACCACCTTTTCGCGACCCAGGTGTTCCACCCCCCCGTGCGCGTCTCGCGGGCACGTTCTAAAATTATTTGGGGACTACGATAAGATCCTTGTTGTTTTCGAGTGTCTTCGGCCCTATTCCTGGAACTTTGGTGATTTCTTCAGGAGACTCGAACATTCCGTTTGTTTCCCGGTATTCGATTATTTTCTCCGCCGTTTTGGCCCCCACGCCTTTGAGACGGGTCAATTGCTCGGAAGAGGCGGTGTTGATATCTATTTGGTCAAGAGACCATGCTGCCGCCCCTGCACAACATGTAAGGAAAAGAGCCGCCGTTAGAGTGATCATCAATTTCTTCATTTTCATTTTGAACCCTCCGTCTATTTTGTTTGTTGAAAGGAAAAAATGGTCGCCATCGTTCGCTGAAACGATTCCCGCAACGGGGTTCAGCACGATGGCTGTGTATGAGGGAAATCTCTATCAAGAGGCGTGCCAGGCGAAGAGATGTGGTATCCCTTGTTCTCAGACGGCCGTAAAGGGTTTATTCGGCTGGAGAAAAGCGGATGGACTGTAACGTTTGGATGGGTGGCAACCATGGCGAAAAAAGAGCGTTATGCACAGAACAGCTTGTTTTAATGCCCATGGCTGTGTGCATTGTCCTATCAGGGGTGGCATCGTCTGTTTTCCAGGTAGTGCCCCCCGGATTACGGCCGCGACAGCCTTTATTCTCCTTGAGTTAAATCGTTGTCAGTGAAGCGAAAGCGGAACGGTTGTCGTTGTCGTAATCGATATCCCCTCGGCGTCGGCGTCGGTATCGGCGTCGGCTGTTTTTAAGGTAGCACCTTCCGCTTCCGGCTTGCTAAGAGCTAATGGCTGAATGCTAAAGGCTTTTGTTCCGGCTGCGCCGGGGGCTCCGCTGCGGGAGCCTCATATTTCGTAGTTGTCTGCGGGGGACTTTTACGAAACGGTCAGGTCTCAGCACGAGCGCGGAAATATTCGATTGTCCGTTCGAGCCCCGGCATGATGTTCCCCTGGGGGTGCCATTTCAATCGCCGCTGAGCCAATTTAATGTCCGGGTGCAGGCTGAGAGGTCCGTCTTCCTGAAGAGGTTCGAAGATTATGCCGGAGCGGCTTCCGGACAGTTGAATAATTGATTGTGCCAGATCAAAGATGCTGATTTCAGATGGGTTTCCCAGATCTAAGGGGCCGATTAAATCGTCTGGTCCGTTCATAATGAGCAGAAGACCTTCTACGATGTCGTCTACGAAGCAAAACGGACGGGTCTGGGAGCCGTCGCCGTAGACAGTGAGGTCCTCGTCTTTCAGTGCATGGTTTATGAAGTCAGCGACAACCGAGCCTCCGTGAGTTTTCATTCCGGGGCCGAATGTGCTGAAAATGCGTGCGATGCGGATATCCAGTTTATACTGTTGATGATAGCCGAAAAAAAGTATTTCTGCACAGCGGTTTCCTTGCCTGTGAAATATCCCGGCATCCGGTGCCCCGGTATTTTGCGGGTGGCTTTGCGTCCGCAGGAGTTCTTCCGGTTTAAGGTATACTTGAGCGCTCGATGCAAGTAAAATTTTTGCGTTCACCCTTTGCGCGAGTTCAAGCAGATGAATGGATCCCAAAGCGCACGTTTTGGTTGTTTCGACAGGTTTAATCCGCCGTTGGCGTGTGGAAGGAGGGCAGGCCAGGTGATAGATTTGATCAACCTCCAGGAGAACCGGTAGGGTCACGTCCCTCCTGATTACTTCGAAACCCGGTTTCCCGAGCAGGGTATGAATATTTCGTTTTGAACCAATGGAAAAATTGTCCAGGCAAATGACATCATGCCCTTCAGCGACCAGCCTGGCGCAAAGCGCGGAGCCTATCAAACCGGCACCGCCGGTTACCAAAATGCGTTTCTCTTTCGCAAAGGGCATCACATAACTTTCAAGGCCGCCGGTGATCAAAAGAAAACGGGGTGCAACCGAGGGCATGCACCCTGTTTTGCACCCCGCATTCTTCTAAAGGAATACACACGCAGAGGCAGGGTCTATACACACCCCGTGGGTTTAGGCAATCCCGCCATTTTACATGCTCCCTTGCCAGGTCCGGATGGGAAAAGCTCATATATATATTTGAGCTTAAAACCGGTTACTTTCGAGAGAATTCTAACCATGGGTGCGATGCCGTTTTTCTTGTAGTAATCCTGGAGCACGTTTACGACTTTCCAGTGCTCATCTGTCAGTTCCTCAATGCCTTCTTCCTTTTTGACATGCCTTACCCATGCTTCATTCCAGTTGTTGAAATCGTCGATGAAGCCATCTTCATCTACATTGAAGGTGTTACCTTCATATTCTACCGTCGGCATAGTCTATTTCCTCCTTTATTTTAAGTATCCAGCCCCTGTGCCTATTCCTTTGCTGCGATTGTCTGGTTTAAATAGTGGAATATAATTGTCCGTATTCTACTTGTCAATACTTGATCAAGCACCGGGTGGCAATTTTTTGTTCAATCCCTTAAACGAAAGGGCTGCACGTACTATACCCGCCGCCCAGCCGGGAGCGCCGGCGGCATGTATATGGGTATAGACCCCCAGCACGCTTTTGAAGCACATGCCGTCCTTGTTCCCGTCAATGCCGTGTCCTCGTCTGACGTTGAAGGCGAAGGTGACTTGTTTGCCGGAGGTAAGAAACGGCTCTGAGTAATGAAATTCATGTCCTTTAATAATGTCTCCAGGACTGAAATACAGGTTTTCCCCTTCTGTTTCGAGAACAGTATAGCCATGCCCTCTGGGTTTCTTTTTCAAAATGAAGTCGACGGGAAGTACTCCGGCCATGGGATAAAAACGGCCGCCTACATGAAGCCCGCCTCCCAGATACATGAATCCGCCGCATTCTGCGTACACAGGAAGTCCCGATTCCGCGGCTGTTTTCAGGGATTCCAGGAACGAGGTGTTCGAAGACAGCAGTTCTGGTTGAGTTTCCGGGAATCCTCCACCAATATACAGTCCGTCCAGCGGCGGAAGGTTTTCGTCGGTGGTAGAATCGAGCTCTATGAGCGACGCGCCCGCCCGGGCCAGGGCCTCCAGGTTTTCCGGGTAGTAAAACCAGAAGACGCTGTCTTTGATTACTCCTATGCGAACCTGGCCCAGGGTCGGCACAGCGGTATTTCCATTCCCGGGGTGTTCGGGAGATCCTTCCTGATCCACGTGACCGGAATGTGGAATGCAGATGTCGTTAGACCTGGGGTTCTCTGTGGATGTTATTTTCCTTATTAATTTTAAATCCAAATACTTAAATGCTATCTCTTTCGCCCAGGCTATGGCCTTGGCTGCAGAGCGTTGCTCCTGGTGTGGAACGAGGCCCATGTGCCGCTCTGGAAAAGGATCGTTTTTAAGCTTCGGTACCGCTCCTACAACAGGTATCTCGCAGTAGTAATCAATCGTCTCTTTTATGAGCTTTTCCTGCCTTGAGCCTGCGACCCTGTTGAGGATAACGCCTTTGATTTCAATGTCCGGGTCGAAGACCTGGCAGCCTTTTACGATGGCTGCAACCGTCCTCGTGACCATTGTCACATCCACAATCAAAATCACCGGTAGGCCCAAAAGCTTGGCGAGTTCCGCGGTGCTGCACCGGCCCCTTGCATCCAGGCCGTCATAAAGGCCGCGGTTTCCTTCCACAAGAGCCATGTCAGCTCCGGCGGCGTATTGGTAAAATAATTCTTTTATCAAGCCGGGGCTCATCATGAAGGAATCGAGATTACGACACGGCGAACCGGCCGCAAAAGAGTGCCATCCGGCGTCGATGAAATCAGGGCCCTTTTTAAACGCCGCGACTTTAAAACCTTCATCATGCCAGGCGGCGATCATGCCGACCGAAAGGACTGTTTTTCCGGAACCGCCCTTCAGCGCAGCTATGCAAATGGATTCAGCTGGATGGGTCATTGTCTCACAAAAACTTTCTCTCCAGAAGATTTACAATTTACCGCTGTCAAACCCCTTGGTTTTCGGGCGGTCTTCGAAATGTTTGATTGGTCGCAATTTGGAGCACGGCATGCATCGATTGTCAATATAAAATGAAAAGTTTTTTGTTGACAGCACGAGCTTTTTTTTACTATAAATTACGGCCGATGAAAAAAATACGGTAAGTTATAATATTTACAGACCCTTGTGCGGAGTTCCCCGTAAAAAAAGGATTTCCGCGGGTGTCTGGGTTTGTTTTATTGGAGCGAGGGAGGTGAATCGCAGGGGTCGGTAGTATTTTATGCTCCTTGAAGAATACTAAATCAGCATCAGCAACCTATCTAAGGAGGCAGTCATTATGGCTTTCGAACCAAGGGAACCACAGAAAGACCTGAAGTACCAAGAGTTACGCATCTATTCCGATGACGAACTCAACAACTACACAGAAGAAGAGTTGGCTAGTTTCAAGTGCAAACACGAAATCCCGATGGTGGAGGAACTCGAATCAGGTCCATGGCCGAGCTTCGTTGCCGACGCGAAGCGTGAAGCCCTGAGGCGCAGGAAACTGCCCAAAGACCGCATGATGGTTGCACCGGATGCGGTCGAGGATTTGCTCGGACAGCTTGAGCTGTCTTTCGAGCACGGCGAAACCCACTGGAAACATGGCGGAATCGTTGGTGTTTTCGGGTACGGCGGCGGTGTGATCGGAAGATATTCAGACGTTCCGGAGAAATTCCCGTCGATTGCCCATTTCCATACATTGCGTGTCAACCAGCCGGCCAGTAAGTTCTACAGCTCCGACTATCTTCGGACGGTATGTGACCTCTGGGAATATCGGGGTAGCGGTTTGCTGAATTTCCACGGATCTACAGGGGATATCATATTCCTGGGAACATCCACCGAACAGCTGGAGCCGATTTTCTACGAACTCGGCCATGTACTTCAGCAGGATTTGGGTGGTTCCGGTTCGAATTTGCGTACGCCTTCATGTTGTCTCGGGCGGGCCAGATGTGAATGGGCCTGTTACGATACGCAGGATTTGTGTTACGAGCTTACCCATTTTTATCAAGACGAACTTCACCGCCCTGCATTTCCATATAAGTTCAAATTCAAATTCGACGGTTGCCCGAACGGTTGCGTCGCGTCTCTCGCACGGTCCGACATGTCCTTTATCGGTACCTGGAGGGATGAAATCCGGATCGATCAGGAAGTCGTTAAAGCCTATATGAACGGAGAAATCAAGCCCAACGGTGGTGCACACCAGGGCAAGGATTGGGGCCCGTTCGATATTCAGAAAGAAGTTCTGGATGTCTGCCCGACCCGTTGCATGTGGATGGAAGACGGTAATCTGAAAATAGACAACGCCGAATGCATCCGGTGTATGCACTGCATCAATGTCATGCCCCAGGCCCTTCGCCCGGGTAAGGACACCGGCCTGAGTATTTTGTTCGGCGCTAAGGCTCCGATTCTGGAAGGCGCCCAGATGGGTGTCCTTACCGTTCCGTTCATGAAAGTCGAACATCCTTACGATAACGTTAAAGAGTTGATCGAAAAGGTCTGGGACTGGTGGATGGAAGAAGGCAAAAACCGTGAACGGCTGGGCGAGCTGATTCAACGTTACGGACTACCCAAATTCCTCGAGGTAATCGGGGTTCCGCCAATGCCCCAGAATGTCAGGGAGCCCAGGTGTAATCCTTACATTTTCTGGAAAGAACAAGACGTCGAAGGCGGATGGGATAGAGACATCAACGACTACCGTTCCAGGCACAAGAGATAGGAGGTGTGGACGATGGCATTGTCTACCGAAAGACTAGGACTATTTAATCCGGAAAAACCTATGGCAAACAGGCTCACCGACCTGGGACCACGTCATTTCTGGCAGTATTTCCCACCGGTGATCAAAAACAATTACGGAAAGTGGAAATACCACGAAATCCTGGAACCGGGAGTGCTGGTGCACGTCTCTGAGACCGGTGACAAGGTTTTCACGGTAAGATGCGGGGGCTGCCGTTTCATGACAGCCGAAAACGTTCGTGAAATCTGCGAAATTGCGGATAAATACTGCGACGGATATGTGAGGTTCACGACTCGAAACAATATCGAGTTTATGGTTGAAACCTCGGATAAAATGGAAGCG
This sequence comes from Desulfatiglandaceae bacterium, assembly GCA_046498185.1. Lineage (GTDB taxonomy): Bacteria > Desulfobacterota > DSM-4660 > Desulfatiglandales > Desulfatiglandaceae > CAYXDR01. Next base: position 17,108 of record JAWOBE010000062.1, read on the forward strand.
CTGAAAAAGGATCTGCAGAGCAGAAAGCATGTAACCGGAAGCTACAAGTTCCCTGTCGGAGGCACAGGGGCCGGGGTGACGAATATCATTCACACCCAGGGCTATCTGCATTGCCACACGCCGGCGACCGATGCTTCATCGATGGTCAAGGCGGTTATGGATGATCTATTTGAATATTTTCAGGATATGACCCTGCCGGCTCAGGTGCGGGTGTCCATGGCATGCTGTCTTAACATGTGCGGTGCAGTTCATTGTTCGGATATCGCATTGCTCGGCTATCACCGCAAACCGCCTATCGTGGATGATGAAGTGGTCGATTCCCTTTGTGAAATTCCTCTGGTCATCGCTGCATGCCCGACCGGGGCAATTTCACCTGCCAAAACTGAGAGCGGCAAGAAAACCGTCAAAGTAAAGCAGGAGCGCTGCATGTTCTGCGGTAATTGTTATACCATGTGCATGGCTTTGCCGCTGTCCGACAAGCTCGGCGACGGGGTAACGATTCTTGCCGGCGGAAAACTGTCAAACCGTATCACGCCGCCTAAGTTTTCGAAGGTTGTCGTGCCGTTTCTGCCCAATAATTTTCCAAGGTTCCCCGAGGTGTGCAGGGACGTGAAAAAGATCATCGAAGCCTATGCCGCCGGTGCCAACAAATATGAAAGACTTGGTGACTGGGCCGAGCGCATCGGCTGGGAGAAGTTTTTCGAGAGGTGTGACCTGCCGTTCTCCGAGCATTTGATAGACGACTACAGGCTCGCCTACGACACTTACAGAACATCCACGCAGTTCAAGTTTACGCAGGCCGCGTGGGATGTTTCCAAAGCCGCAGGCGGAATTGAATAAACGTTTGCAACATATCAGGAGCGGGCCTTATGGACGATATAAAGAAAGCGATTCTGGAATTTGCAGAAGGAAGTAAAAAAACAAAGTTCTATTTTAAGGACTTGGAGAAGGCCGTCCAGAAATCGATGCCTGACGCAAAGGCCAGGGAGATTAAAAAGGCTGCAACCGCGTTGATCAACGAAGAGAAGCTGATCTATTTCTCGACCGGCAGTACCACGATGTACGGCCTCAAAGGCAGGGGGCAGACCGAGGATCATTAAACGTCTCGGATAGCCGGGTCGACTGACTTTGCTTAAACGCGAGAGGTCGCTTTCCCGTTGAAGGGGGGCGACCTCTCTGTGTTAAGGAATAGAAGGAGAATATTCCAGGGAGAAGCGAAATGAAAAAACCAATGGATTCCGAGTTATTTATCGCCGAGCAAAAAAAAATGCTTATCGAAAACCCGGAATGCGCGAATTCCAGCTACAATCTTGGTGTGGCTCTTATGGAAAAGAGTGATTTTGATGGCGCCGTGTATGCCTTCAAGGATGCGATAGCCAACAGCGCCAGGATGTTCGAAGCTTATGTGAATCTGGGGTTCATCCATTTTCAGCAGGGAGAGCTGGAAGAAGTGGTTGAGATGAACCGAAAAGCAATAGGAATTGAGCCAAGATATGCTCGCGGTTATGCCAATATAGGTTTTGCTTATCTTCAGATGTCACGCGCCGATGAGGCGATTGAAGCTCTGGAGCGGGCGATCGAACTAAATCCGAGGATTGCACAGGCTTGGAGCAACCTGATAAACGCTTATCTCCAGAAGGGGGATGCAGGTAAGGCCGTGGAGATAGGAGAAAAACTTGTGGGTATTGCACCCGAGTTCGCACTGGGGCATAATAATCTGGCGGTTGCTTTGTACACCCGAGGGGATGTTGAAAAAGCGCGGGAGCATTACGAACGGGCCGTGGAGTTGGGGTTTGAACCACATCCTGAATTTGCTGCCGAGCTGGAAGCCGGCGTAAAATGAATATATACGATTTTTTCGGGCCTTATGAGGAGCTTCTAAGGGCGGGGGATTCGGCCTTCGAGGAGATGTCGAATGCTCATCCTGACCGGGTTCGTTGTAAGAGAGGGTGCGACGACTGTTGCCATGCGGTATTCGGTTTGTTTCTTGTTGAGGCGGCCTACTTGCATGAGGCATTTGCACGCCTTGATGAATCGGTTCGAAGCGATGTTCTTGAGCGGTGTAAGACCGCGGATGAAGATGTTGGACGGCTTGAAGAGAAATTGCGCGGATACCGTAACGATCCCGCTGAAGCGGCGCGCGTTATGGCGACCGAACGGCTCAGGTGTCCGCTTTTGACCAGAGATAGGGATTGCGTGCTTTATCATGCCCGGCCGCTTACATGCCGGGTCTACGGGATCCCGACCTTGATTCAAGGGTCGCTGCGGGTTTGCGGTAAATCCGGTTTTTCAGCTGACGGGCGTTTCGGTGCCTTTAATTTCGATGTAGCACAACGGCACATGCTGGAAATATCGACCGGTATGCTCGAAGATATCGAAGAGGCGGATCCGGGAAAAGCTTCACTGCTTTTTTCGGTTTCCAAATCACTTAAAAGCCCGGTCCATGATATTATCGAAGAGAATTGTTTGAAAGAAGATTGACAGGACGAAAAGAAAACTGTTTAACACCGGGACATCCCACATCGACGATCGCTCCGGGGTGTTTACCGTGAACGCCGGTAATTCGAGGACGTAAAGGATACTCGAGGCATTGAGTACAGGCAAACCACACGGTCAGCCCGAAGGCAAACAGTTCCGGCTGGCGAAGTTCTTCGCCTATGCCAGTTTTACTATATTGGCGCTTGCCAGCTTTCCCTTCTCCGTTATCATTTCCCAGCAGGCCAAAGATATTTTAACCCGAAGTTATGAAAACTATGCGCTGTTGTTGGGAGAAAATTTGAATCATCAAGTTTTCCGCAACTTTGTCCTACCTGTAAGTGCACGCTACGGCCGGATACGTTTAAGGGACACCCAGCAATATGAGTTGATGGACAAAATCGTCAAGACAACGATTCACAGCTTCAAAATCGATCTTGTAAACATATATGATATTGGTAAGGGTGTGATTGCCTACAGCACGGATTCATCCCTGGTGGGAAATCCCGCCGAGGAGACTGAAGGATATAAAAAGGCCAGCGACGGTGAGGACTTTTCAAGATTGATGTCGACGGATGAAAGCTTTTTGGGGTTGGGAATCGATTTGATGGGAGGGGAACGCAAGCTGCGTACCTATATCCCGTTCAGAAGAGAGGGGCCTTTCGGAGAAGACCTCTATGTGCTCGGGGTGTTCGAGTTGATTCAGGATCTGGGTAGTGAATACAAGTCGATTGTAAAGCTGCAGTATTTAATATTCGGAACATCTGTTGTCATCATGGCTTTGATTTTTTTCGCGTTGATGCTGATAGTCCGAAAGGCGGAAAAGATTATAGAAGACAGGGCCAGGGAGCAGCGTGAACTCCAGACACAGCTGGATCAGGCTGAGCGGCTGGCCGCTCTCGGTGAAATGCTGGCAGGTGTGTCGCACGAGATACGGAACCCGCTTGGTATTATCAGGAGTACCGCTGAATTACTGGGGAGCATGCCGGATGCAGCGGGTCGCAAGAACCTTAGTGAGGTGATTGTTGAAGAGTCGAGCAGGCTTAATAATATAGTCACCGAATTTCTCGATTTCGCTAGGCCGAAAGATCCAAATCTGCAGGAATGTGAACTGAAGGAGATAATTTCCAGGAATCTCGCTTTTCTTCAGCCTCAGCTTGAAAAAGAGGGCATCGAAGTGCATCATAATCTTGATGGAAAGGCTTTGCCCCTTAAGGCAGATCCTCATTTGCTTTACAGGTGCTTTTTAAACCTTTTTGTGAATGGAATCCAGGCGATGAAGAATGGCGGAGTGTTAAGGGTGAATGTCACCGAGGAGGAAGAAAACTATCATGTTGTTATAGAGGATTCGGGTGAAGGCATTGATGAAGAGAACCTTGGAAAAATTTTTAATCCTTTCTTCAGTACCAAAGATCAGGGAAGCGGACTGGGCCTGGCGATCGTCAGGAGTATCATAGAATCGCATGGTGGATCGATACGAATCCAGAGCACGGCAGGAGAGGGCACCAGGGTGGCTGTGAATTTGCCCAGAGGTTAAAAATGGAAACGCTTTTGATTGTAGACGACGAAAAGAATTATCTGGTTGTTCTCGAGGCCTTACTCGGGTCTGAAGGCTACGAAATTATGACCTCGTCCAGTGCGAATGATGCTCTGCGTCTCGTGCGTGAATCGGATTTGGATCTGGTTATAACCGATGTAAGAATGCCCGGAATGACAGGCATGGATCTTCTGCGTGAGTGTAAACGGATAAAGCCGGAAGTACCGGTGATAATGATGACTGCCTACGGCACGATAGAGACGGCTGTTGAGGCGATGAAGCAACACGCTTACGATTATATAACAAAGCCTTTCCAGAATGAGCAGCTAAAATTGACGGTGCGCAAAGCTCTTGAAAACTACCGGCTCGTCAAACGCAATAAAATGTTGAGCCAGGAACTGTCGGATCGGTTTCGGTATGGTTCTATGGTAGGCAAGAGTTCCCCCATGATGAAGATTTTTGATCTTATAGAAAAAGTTTCCCGATCCAAGGCTTCAGTTTTAATTACCGGACCCTCCGGGACCGGGAAAGAATTGATCGCCAAGGCGATCCATTTTACGGGGGACCGTAGCGATGGGCCTTTCGTGTCGGTGAACTGCGGGGCACTCGCCGAAACCTTGCTTGAGAGCGAACTTTTCGGTCATGAAAAAGGTGCTTTCACCGGAGCGGTATCGATGAAGAAGGGCAGGTTCGAGATAGCCGACGGGGGGACCATATTTCTGGACGAGGTTGGGGAAATGTCTACGTCCCTGCAGGTGAAATTGCTTCGTGTACTTCAGGAAATGTCGTTTGAAAGGGTCGGGGGCACGCGTTCGATTGATGTGGATGTGAGGGTGATTTCTGCATCCAACAGGGATATTAAGGAAGATGCGGCCGAAGGTGTGTTCAGAGAAGATCTTTTTTACCGCTTGAATGTGATCCATATAGATGTCCCCCCGTTGAGGGAACGCACCGACGATATCCCTTTACTGGTGAATCATTTTATCACTAAATACCAGGGTGATAAAACCAAAAAACAAATCGAACTGGCACCCGAAGTGTGGAAGGTCTTTTATTCTTATTCCTGGCCTGGTAATGTAAGACAGCTTGAAAACGTCATAGAACGGGCACTGGTGCTGAATACCGGCTCGATGATCCGGAAACAGGACCTTCCGGAAGAACTGACCGGAACCGAAGCGGAAGTAGACGTCGAGAGGCTGATCCCGGCTGGTATTCCATTACCTAAAGCCCTTGAAACGATAGAGGAAAAACTTATCCGCCGCGCCCTCGCCGCCAGTGGCAACGTCCAGTCTCATGCGGCCCAGAGGCTTGGCATCACAAAAAGCCTTATCCAGCATAAAATGAAAAAGTATAATATCACCGTTTGAAGGTAAAAAATTTTGTACTTCTTTAAAGTGACGCTTTTTCAAACGTTTATTGCGTTTAACTCTGGGCGAAAACAAGTGACGGGCAAAAATATTGTACCGAACGCAGGAAATCGGTGTTTGGAGGGGAAAAAGATTCATTGAAAAATGAACAGTTAAATCGGGTATTTATCTATTTTACGCGATTAAACCGGCAGTTCTGGCAGGACTGTTGCATCTACTTTCTCTCAAAAGCACGAACGCTTAATTTTTTCCTCCTTTTGAACCAACCGTACCGCGATCGGTTGGTTCTTTTTTTTTGGGGGTAACGGGAGGTGAAGATGAAGGTATTGATTGTTGGTGGTGGTGGACGCGAGCATGCTATTGCCTGGAAGGCTGCAAGCTCGCGGCGGGTCAGCCGGGTTTTTGTGGCACCTGGTAATGCAGGTACAGCCGGAGAAAAAAAGGTTGAGAACATCCCGATCGCTCCGACTGATATAAAGGGGCTGATCGATATCGCCATGGAGAAATCGGTGGATTTGACTATCGTCGGGCCTGAAGCTCCGCTTGTAGCCGGGATAACGGATGCATTTTCGGCAGCGGGCCTTAAGTGTTTCGGGCCCACGGCCTCGGCCGCCCGGCTCGAAGGGTCCAAGGTGTTCGCCAAAAATTTTCTTGCCCGCCATAATATCCCGACCTCTGATTACAAGGTTTTTTCAGATGTGGAAGAGGCTTCCGCTTACATCCGGCGTCGTGGGGCCCCGGTTGTGGTCAAAGCCGACGGCCTGGCTGCAGGTAAGGGTGTTATTCTTGCGGAGACGTATGAAGAGGCCGAGACTGCAGCCCGGGAAATGCTCGCGGAAAAAAAATACGGTGAAGCCGGCGGTACGATCGTTGTCGAAGACCTGCTTTACGGGGAAGAAGCGAGTTTTATCGTGATAGTTGACGGGACGCATATACTGCCCCTTGCAACATCTCAGGACCACAAGGCCCGTTACGACGGGGATCGTGGTCCCAACACGGGTGGCATGGGTGCGTATTCTCCGGCTCCGGTTGTTACTCCGCAGGTTTATGATCGGGTGATGAAAGACGTGATTGTTCCCACCGTTCGGGGGATGGCGGATGAAGGCAACCCTTATACAGGATTTCTATATGCCGGGTTGATGATCGACGAACAAGGTCTCCCGAAGGTACTCGAATTCAACTGCCGTTGCGGAGACCCTGAAACCCAGCCTATTATGATGAGGCTTGCTTCGGACCTGGTTGAAATATGTGACGCGGCCCTGGAAGGAACAATAGATGGGATGTCGGTGGAATGGGATCCCAGGGCCTCTGTCGGAGTGGTTATGGCCGCCGGTGGATACCCGGAATCTTATCGGAAAGGAAACCCGATTCACGGTCTCCCTGACCGGGAAACGGGTGACGTGAAGGTTTTTCATGCAGGAACCGCGTTGAGCGGCGAGAGTGTGGTGACGGCTGGAGGGCGGGTTCTTTGTGTGACGGCGCTCGGGGACACCGTGGGCAATGCACAATCCAAGGCCTACGAAATGGTAAAACGGATAAGCTGGGAAGACGCCGTTTACCGGACGGATATCGGTTACCGGGCTGTTTTGAGAGAGGCTCGGGAACGTTAATGGATCAATCTTTTATTTTCGCACCGCCTGGTTGAAGTAACCTAATTTAAGGTCCGGGAATCTCTTGCCGATCTCCTCTGCCATTATTTTCATGCCGACCGGCGGGCTTGTACCCGCCGGCATCTGTTTCATATAGATATCGGGGTCTATACAAAGATTTTTAAGGTGGAGAAAATTCAGGCCCGTCCGTTCGATTAGGCCCGAGAGAGCTTTTATTTCATCTTCTTGGTCCGTTGTCCCCGGGAATACCAGGTAGTTGACCATTGTGTAGAGTCCGAGTTCGTGGGATAGGGCTATAGATGTTTCAACATCTTCGAATCGGTAGTTTTGCGGCCGGTGATAAGCCGTGTAGCAGTCGGGGCGGGCGCTGCTTAGGCTTATTCTTATTGAATCGAGGCCGCTTTCAGCTATTTGCCTCACTTTATCGGGCAGGCTGCCGTTTGTATTCAGATTGATCGTCCCGCGGCCCGTCCGCTTTCGTATTTCACGGATGCTTTCAGCAATCAGGCCGGCTTCCATCAGGGGTTCTCCTTCGCATCCTTGGCCGAAGCTTACGATGCCTTCCTCCGTGGCTTCAAGATGCCTGACGGCGATATCGGTTATTTCGTGTTTTGAAGGCCTGAAGCTGATTCTATGATGAGATGCTTCACAGGTGTCCTGGGGCTGGTAGGAGATGCATCCGAGACAGCCCGCATTGCAGGTCCGGCTGACAGGAAGGGGGGCTTCCCATCTTTCAAGGAAAAGGTTTTTGGCTGCGAAACAGTGATTAATCGTGGCGCACTGGGCAAGGTGATCTACGAGTTTTCCGGCGCCATAGGTTTTTCGATAGCGCTTGATCGCCGGCACCAGTTCACGGTCATCATAGTTCCGCGGATCCCATCGATGGTTGTATTCGATACAGAAGCCTGCCGATACATATCGGTCCTTGAGATAACCTACCGCAGTGTAAGCCCACATTGGTAAAATATATTTTTTCCCGGAATAATCGACTGCGGGTAAGTGGCTTCGTACCAGGCCGGGTTCTAAAAACGAGGCGACTGCAAAGCAGGGGCCGTTACCGCCTTTGACCGGTGCTTTTCTTACAGTGACATAACGGCCTGTTTCGGGGTCCAAGCCCACGGGAGGGCAATCAGGAATAAAAAAAAGTTTGCTGAATTCAGGCATATCGATTATGTCGGCTGTGTTTAAGGGAAAAGGCTTTGTGCCTGAAAAGGCTGCCATCCGGTAGAAAGGATGGTCGTAAATTCTTCCCTTCTCATCGGCGTAAAGCATCGAAGGCAGGCTCTCTGCAGAGTGTACGGATAGGGGATTGCGTTTATGGGCTTTACGTCTTTTCAGGGATTTAGAGTGGGCTGTTATCATGGACTTAAAGCGTTTTCAGGGCTTCGGAAGCAAGTTTTCCGACCGAAGTCTGCTGAATCCGGCCCAGGTTGTAGACATCCAGCATGGCCCGGTCGTCGACAAGCTGTTTGATTTTATCGACCGCTTCTGGAGAGCCTAGCAATGCGAGGATACGGATTGCATTACCCCTCACGGAGGGATCAGGGTGATCCAGAAAATTTGCCAGGCGGAACGCGGTTTTCTGTAAAAGTTGCGGTCGCGTTTCAGACACCCTTTGCATAGCTTCGATCGTCTGAGAGATGCGTGTGTCGTCGGCAAGGTAGGGAGAAAGAAACGTTACATACGGCCCAAAAATACTCGGTTCGCAGCGTATGATTTCACCTATGGCCTCAAAAGCTCCCCAGGTGAAAGCCGCGGTGTCGGATACCGCGGTGAGCAGGCTTTGTAAAAGTCGTGATACAGCCCCAGGGTTTAGTTCTGCGATCACCGCGCAAACCCGGCCGAGAATGTCTGCGGTGCGTTTACGGGTGAGCGTATCGCCTGAATAAAGCAGCCTCTGAAGATTCCTCACGAGTTTTTTATCCCCGGGGGCGGCTTCAATCGCCGCATCTATATTATATTCCTCAACCAAATTTTGCACCTGCCTTTTGGTGAGGGGCGTCGCGGAAATCTGCGGCTCGGGCGGCTTTCGGCGTGGCCGGCCTTGAACACTCCGGGAAATGATTTTCTCCGCTTCAGAGCGTGTCACCTCTTGTATGTCTTCGTGAAGGCGGATAAAGAAAAGTGCTCCTCTTATCCGGCGGCCCTCCATCGCGCCGCCCGGCACTATCAGATGAGAGGGGTAATCATAACGTTCAACGATTTCTTGTAGATAGTCATCTTCAGGCAGCAATCCGGATGCAAGATCAGCATCGAGGCCGCATGCGTACATCAGAGCTTCGAGCATTGCAGCCCCCAGATTATGGCCTGTTTCATCGCAGGCGTAAACCGCTCCGCAGGAACAGCAGCCTATAGGCATTTCGATGGGCATACGGGTGGCCGGCTCACCAGGTTTTTTAATAGGCATGCCACAGAATGGGCAAACCGGGCGCCTGAAAATTTTTTTCCCTGTTGCACTAGTGCTCATGGCGGTCTCTTTATTTAAATTTCCTGGCTATTTCGCCGGTCCCGGAAAATCCATCGTCATGCATGAGCCCGAAGGGCAAGTGTTTGCTGTAATCGAAGGGCCCTTTTGTCCCGACCCGGATCCGATGGCATAGTTTGTTTTGCTGACGACCCGGTCAAGGGATTTACATCCGCATCGCGGACATGCCAGTGATACATTTTCGTCTGAAGAAACAAACAATTCCTCAAAAATATGCCCGCAATCGGAGCATCTGAATTCGAATATAGGCATTAGCGTTTTCCTCCCCTATTAAAATCAAAATAATATACGCGCGGCTCTCCGGTAAGTCAAATTTAGTAACCGAGCCGCCGGAGCGCCTTGGGATTTTTACTCCAGTTTTTTTCTATCTTGACGACGAGGTCCAAATAAACTCGGATGTCGAATACGTTTTCCAGTTCCCTGCGCGCCGCGGTCCCAATTTTTTTTATCATTTTACCACCTGTTCCTATGATTATCTTCTTCTGGGAGCTGGTTTCGACATGTATGGCAGCCCAAATAGAGAGAAGGGGCCGGTGGTGGTCTTCTTCAATGCGATTAACTACGACAGCCGTCGAATATGGCAGCTCGTGGTGCGTGAACATGTAGATTTTCTCCCTTATGATTTCAGCGACCATGAACGTTTCCGACTGATCGGTGTCCATGTCAGGGGGAAAAAATGGAGGTCCCGGCTTGAGCCTGCATGTAATCGCCTTCAGCAGGGAATCCACTCCTCGGCCTGTTCGTGCGGAGACCGGGATGATCTCCTCGAACGGGTGGAGTGCGGATAATCGTTCAATCACCGGCAAAACAGCCTCGCGCGGCACCAGATCCATCTTGTTTATCGCAAGAAGACAGGGCTTGTTTTTTACAGCTGCCTCTGAGATCAGTCCGGCGGTGCCCGGTACATCGGCTTTTCCAATTTCAAGCAGTAAAAGTATGATATCGACTTCGCGGGTCGCCGCCAGCGCCGAAGCCACCATGCTCTTGTGAAGAAGGGTTTTTGTCGGATGAATCCCCGGTGTGTCCACGAAAACGATTTGGTGGTCTTCCCCGTGCAATACCCCCCATATACGATTCCTTGTGGTTTGGGGTTTCGGAGAAACGATCGCGATCTTGCGGCCCAGAATACGATTTATCAAGGTGGATTTCCCGGCGTTCGGCGGTCCTATAAGGCCTGCAAATCCGGAACGAAAATTCAAATTCATACCCCCTCCACCGTTATATTGCCGGGTGGAAGGCGTTTGTCAGCGACGATCTTTGCCACCGAAGCTCCAAGCTGATCTTCGAGCCAGGATACGCCTTCATTTTTGTATCCCCTGAGAAGAGGTATCTCCCGTGGAGATGCGCCGATGACCACGCTGCACCCCTTCCACTTTTCAGCACTGAGTATTGGGGCGATGTTATTTCGGTATATCATGCATTTGACCAGATGTCCGAATGCTTCGTGCCATGGGCCGGCCAGAATTTGCCCGGGTTCACGCAGGGAAGGAGAATTCATAAGACCGATCCTTATGACGGGGATGCCCTCAGCTTCAAATCTCATGCAGGCCTCCCGGCAGCGTTCAACAGCTTCCTTGAGGCTGAGCGGGGAATATCGGCCTTCACGGTACCAGGTGGCAAGCGCGGTTCCCCGGATTACGACAGCCGGGTAGATCCGCACCATATCCGGGTGGATGGCGATAACCGACGAAATGGTTTCGCTGAAAACATTCTTCGAATCACCGGGAAGCCCCGGCATGATCTGTATGCCGAGCTTGAAATCCAGCTTCTTGAGCAGCCTTGCGGCGTGAATGGTATCAGCGGCGGTGTGGCCTCGACCGCTCAGACGCAGCACTTCGTCGTTCATCGATTGAGCGCCCAACTCGACTGTTTTGACCCTGTAGCCGGCAATGAGCCGGCAGATGGACGGGTCGATGGCATCAGGCCTGGTGGAAACCCTGATACCTGTAAAAAGTTCTCTATCAAGGTATGGGGCCGTTGCTTCCAGCAGTTCTTGAATTAATCGGACAGGGAGGCTGGTGAAGGTGCCACCGAAGAAAGCGATTTCGTTTTCAGCGAGAGGCGAAAAACGGGGCGATGCCAGAGCCTGCTCGATTATGGCCCTGACGTTTTTGGCGCCGACCGGTGGTCCTTGCTGAGAGGTGATTTTTTCCTGCTGGCAGAAAACGCAGCGGTGTGGGCATCCAAGATGTGGAATGAACACTGGAACGATCATTGGCCGGCCCGTCCTGTAAGATAATGGAAGGCTTCTTCCGCGGCTTTCTGCTCGGCCTCTTTCTTGCTTTTTCCCTCTCCGGTCGAAATGGTTGTCCCGGCGAGGGTCAGCGCCACGCGAAAAGTTCTGTTGTGAGCAGGCCCGTTTTCTTCTTCCAGGATGTATACCGGCAGTGCCTTGTATTCCCTCTGGGAAAATTCCTGGAGCATACTTTTGAAATCCTGGCCAAGAGATTTTTCAATGCTGTCTTGCAGTATGGGTTCGAATAGTCGACGCGCGGTTTTAAGCGCATTATCGAAGCCGCCGTCGAGATAGATTGCGCCGAAAAGAGCTTCGATTGTGTCGGATAAAATCGACGGCTTTTCTCTGCCCCCGCTTTGTTCCTCGCCCCGGCCCAATTGCAGGAAGCTCCCGAGTTCGAGGTCGACTGCGAGGCGGTAAAGGCCGGTTTCATCGACTATACCGGCCCTCAGCTTTGAAAGAGGACCTTCTTCAGCATCAGGGTATTTTTCCATTAGCAGATGTGTAACTGCGAGTTCGAGGACCGCGTCTCCAAGGAATTCCAGCCTTTGGTTATCTTTAAGGTTTGTGCCGGGTTGCTCGTTTACGAACGAGGCGTGCCGGAACGTTTGTGAAATCGTCACTGGATTTATAAAGCGGTAGCCGAGCTTGTCGTATAACTTTTCGATGCCGGGTATTTGAAAATTGGAAGTAGTCAATGTTTTAAAATCCACCCTTGCTCTTTTTTTTTGATGAAAATACTTGTAATCTAATTGCTTGATGCGCGGATATTTTTTATCGCTGGTCCGCATAAATTAATAATGTATATTAGAGCAGGTCCTGCGCATTTTCAAGGCCGACCGCCCGGGTAATCGTGTTTGACAGCAAAGAATTCTTCTGATAGGCCTTTTAAGAGCTTTGGCTGGAAGGCTTTTCAGCATTGATCGATAATCCAGAAGGGAGGGTCGTGATATGGGTTTTTCAGTTCGTAGTTCTTCCAGGTCACAGATGATCGATATCACACCGCAGGTCCAGGACGAGGCGGTGAGGCAGGGAGGCGGAAGCGGAGTGTGCATCGTTTATGTGCCTCATACCACCGCCGGGGTCACGATAAACGAGGGAGCCGATCCTGCTGTATGTTCGGATATTCTCGAGACGTTGGACAGGCTGGTGCCCAGAAACGCCGGGTACCGGCATCTGGAGGGAAACGCCGACAGCCACCTGAAAACTTCATTGATTGGAAGCTCGGTAACCGTGATACTGGAAAGCGGCCGCCTGCAGCTGGGGACATGGCAGCGGATATTTTTCTGTGACTTCGACGGCCCGCGCAGCCGTCGCGTCGAGGTGAAACTTTGCGGCGGCCCGGTCGCCTGAAAGATCATGCCAGGCGCACCCGTAGAGGGTCGTGTCCCAGCTTCGAGAGCCACTCCCTGACGGCTTCAAGAAGCAGATGGTAGTAGTTTTCAGAGCCGCCCAGGCCTCTTCTGCCGAAAAAGTAATTTATCTCCAGGAGCTTAGGAGCCGGCTCAGGCTCCTCCAGGGGGAAAACCAGATCCACGGCGGCAAGGTTTATGCCTGTCTGCAGAGACATGGCTTTACAAAGCTCGATACCGTCCGCCTGAAGTTCGGGTTTCCAGCTATGATCTACCACTGCATCACGGCTGATTGTTGCTATTTTGTCTTTTTCCGAACGCGAGCGTTTCCAATAGCTGATGGTCCTGGAGCCGATGATAACGATTCTCAAAGCTGCTCCACCGGGGGGGACAAAATCCTGAGTTATGAAGGCATTTTCCTCCCTCTTGGTGCCTGAGGCGACGGCCGCCATCGCTGCGGGCAGTGAGGAATCGTCTTGTATTAAAAAAACGCCGTAACCTTCGTGCCCGAGATTCCTTTTGATTATGAACGGCCTGGGATGGACCCGGGGATTTTCATTAAGGGCGGCCAGGAACTGCTCGGATGTCTGCCAGGTTAATGTCCTGGGATGAGGAAGACGGTGGCGTTTGAACAGCAGATTCTGGCCTACCTTGCCGGGAAATAAGAAACGCGGGCCGTATTCGGGGAAAATTGCTGGGCCTGCGGCCACACAGGCCGCATGGATTTCTCTGCTGCATCCCTGTGGAAGAAGCACGGCCTGTGCTTTACGGATAAGTTTGAGCTCTTCCCGGCTCAACGGCCTGCTGCCGGTCAATATGTATTCATCGGCGTCCAGGCATGGATTCAGTGAAACGATCATTTGTTCCGTTACAACTGCCCCCCTAGTGCATAATGGACGGCGGCGGCGGCGTGGATTTCAGTCGTGTCGAAAACCGGAACAGGACTGTCTTCCGATTTTACCAGGAGCCCTATCTCAGTGCACCCCAGTATGATCCCGCCCGTACCGCGTTCCACCAGGTTTTCGATGACATTTCCATAAAAAGTCCTCGATTCCTGTCGAATGATACCCCTGCAGAGTTCTTCATAAATGATGCGGTTGATTTCTTCGCGGGCTTTTCGATCCGGAACAAGTACTTCCAATTGGTGCTTTTCAGCGAGGCGGCCCTTATAGAAATCCTCTTCCATCGTGAACTGAGTTCCTAGAAGGCCGACAGACTTAAGCCCCCGCCGTTTCACTTCGTCTGCGGCCGCATCTGCGATGTGAAGCAGCGGGATATCGATGTGTTCCGCAACAAAATCGGCGTCTTTGTGCATCGTGTTCGTGCATATTATCACGAAATCCGCACCGGCGCCTTCAAGCCTTAGGGCGGTTTCGAGCATCAATTCGGCGGCTTCATCCCACTTCCCGGAACTCTGGAGTAATTCGATATCGGCGAAATCGAATGAATACATGATGCATTCGGCTGAATGCAAGCCTCCAATTGCCTCCCTAACCTTAAGGTTAATGAGGCGATAATATTCAGCGGAAGATTCCCAGCTCATTCCCCCGATCATTCCTATTTTTTTCATTGTGTATCTCCTGAGTTTAATTTCGGCGGCGTTGTTCGGCCGGAGTCCCTTGACGCGTGGTAAGCGTGTATTCGATGGTTTTTCGTTCTCCGGCCCCCAGCATCTCTTTGAATCTGAAAGTGTTTTTGTCGACTTTTTCGAAGGCACCTACTGCCGCCTTGTAATCGATTTCCCAATCCGATGTCGAGGCATGCCGATCGATTTGCACACGTACCGGAACGGAACGGGTGTTGTAAATTTCCACCTTCCACCTATGGATTTCGTCCCAGCCGGATATGTTGCCTTTACGATCAAAGGAATAGCGGTCCGTTGCTGCTTCGAGGAGGGTTGGCTCGACGAGCACTTCGGTTACCGTACCAAGGTTCAACTCTACGGTTTCGCCGACAGGTACATACGGGATCTCGGATCGTCCTTCATAGCACAGGTGGCAATCGAGTCCTGTGCTTCGATACACTGTAATCCCGCCGGGTGGAAGTGGAGAAGGTTTTGTTATTTCCGGGGCTCCGTTCACAAACGTAATAAACCGTACAGGCCGGCTTCCGTAGATGTGTTCATCATATTTGTAAAGGTTGACGGCTGCAGCATCGTCGGTGGCAAACATCCGGAGGCTTTTGCTCCATCCGTCCTGAATCGATTGGGTCCCCTCAATTGTGAACAGGAAGAAATCGCTGACCCCTTCCCTGGTTATTTCCGGAGGAGCATGGGCAGAAGCCTCCTCTAGAGACATCAGGGATCGCTTCACGGCGATGGAGTCGGAGCCTGCGAGTGCCTTGGAAGAAGGTGCTTTCAGCCTTTTCTCCTGAGGCCTGCCGTACGGATCCGGGCCGCGCGCAAGATCCGCCAGGCGGTCCACGAGGTGTGTATCTCCGGTTAGAACGCTGAAGTTGGCACCTTCATAGTTTTTACCGCTGCGGTTTGTTATGGTTATCATTCTCTCCAGCCGAAGAGAGGATTCGTCTTCCGCGAGAATTGCGGTGTAAACCGGTTGCCAGCTGATTCCGCTCGTGAGATAGGAGATTTCAAGCGGGGTTCGCCCCCCGGAGGCGCTTTTTACCAGGCATATGGCCTGGTCCCTGCTGCGGGGAGGGAAGGATATATCTAAAACGCTGACTGAATCGCCGATTTTATTTTGCCAGGGCGTTATCTCCAGGCTGGTAGGGTCTACAAGCAGGCCGTGCCAGGATATTCGCAGCCGGTTTACTCCCCGCTCAAGGGAGAGTTCACGATGTTCGCGCACCAGGCAGAGATCGGCCGGCTGATAGATTGTAAGCTGAACCTCCACCGGCTCCGAGACCGTTACGAGGCTTACACCCGCCGAGGCCTGAACGGTGAAGGACAGGCCTAAGATAAATACGAAGAGATATATGCAATTTTTCATCGTCGAATCTCCAGGGAGCCGATGAAGATCGGGTTCCTATTTTAGGCGCTAAGGGCGTATGTTGCGCCGGTGGTATTCGAGAGTGAATTCTTTTATGTTTCCCGGCTCCAGCCGGATTTCCAGCTCGGCCAGATGGGCTCCGCTGCGGTTCCAGGGGATGGAGGAATCGATAAGTTGCCATTCCCCCGGTATGTTATAAAGTAGGTTCACTGTGGCAGTGGAGTCTTTGAAGTTTTCTACCACGAAGCGAATTTCTTCCTCAGTGTCATAAAGTACGACACGGTTGTTTTCGTTTCGGTGCACATTCACCCGGTTTTCTTTCATCACATTTGTCTCCACCGTTATATCCCGGCTTTTGCCGATATATAAATCCCGCTGTTTTCCAGGGTGGGTTGTTTCGATTTCATCTTCTCCCAGTAGCAGGGGCTTTCCCGCTTCATTCCGATGGAAAATACGGACTTTTCCAGCCGGAATCGGCCTTTCACCCAGACCGCCTGCCCTGGTGTTTGCTATTCTATAATATACGGGCATGGATTTTTCTGATTTTCCGGGCATCTTAACCGTAGGTTTTTCCCGTGAATCATATCGCCAAATTTTTTCGATTGTTACTTGATCGGTGGTGCCCACGAGCGTGCGTATAGTCTCCCCGTGTCGAACCGGCCGGCTCTTAATCGTGCCGGAGGGCGTAATGACCGACAGATTTTGGAAGTCTTCCCCGGAAAAATTACGCAGTATTACATATTGCTCGAGCGTGCATGTGGCCTCGTCTTCAGCGGATAAAAGTCGATGCGCGAAAAGTCCGTCGATCTGCTTTAATACATAGCTTATGCGCGCTTTAATGCGAGCCGGGGTAGCGCAATGGACCTTCCATGACAGTGTTGGCTCACCGGGCGGACGGCTTACAGAAAGTATTCCAACTGTGTCCATCTCATCCGGAATGTCCAAACGGATGGAATCCTCCATGACAGGCAGCTCCTGCCACGAAAAGGATACCTGGTTTATACCGGCTTTAAGACTCAGCAGCCGCTCTTCGGTCAAAACCGCAGCAGGTCCCTTGAGATCTAATGTCGCTGCAGTCCTTTCCGGGAGCGCCGCCAGGTTCAGCCCTGCATGGACCGGCGAAAACAGCATGAGTGAAAAAAGCGTCAGGCCGGCAGATCCCAACAGGCGGTTCCATCTTTTCATGATGACCCTCCCTTTCCGCCCCGCAAATTCAAGCGTCTTCTTTGATTTTTCATTGTTTTAAATTATCATGCAATTTGTAGTTGGCGCAAGTATTCTTCTTGCCTGTAAGGAATTAGAAGTTTAAAATAAATAATTCTTTGCCGGCCGCCTGAATCGTAATCGGATGAAATTCAAAGATGAACAATTTGGTGCTTGAACGGCTGCTTGCCGACAAAAAAAATTTGGAACATATACTGGATAGTTTCCCGGATGGAATCATGGCCCACGACCCATGGCGGAGAATCGTTTATTTCAACCATGCGGCCGAAGAAATCACCGGTTTTTTGAGCCGTGATGTAGTGGGGAAGGACTGCCACGAGGCTTTCGGGGCGCCTTTTTGCGGGGAAAGATGTGCATTTAAGGATGGTCCCCCCGAACATTGGCAGGACCGCTTTTACCCGCTTAACATTGTGACAGGGGATGGTGGTTCGCGCCGTGTGGAAGTAACGGTGACCGGAATGTACAACGATGAAGGTAAGTTCGCCGGAGTAATCGCGGTGCTCAAGGATGTGACCGACATTACCGGGCTCCGGATGCAGCTTGGACAGTTGCGCAGTTTTTCCGGCATCATCGGGCAGTCTCCTGAAATGATTCATGTCTTCGAGCAGATACAGGCGCTGGCCACCAACGATTATCCGGTCCAAATCACGGGAGAAACCGGCACAGGCAAGGAGATGGTTGCGGCGGCGTTGCATAATGAAAGCCGTCGCGGGGGCGGACCATTTGTAACTGTAAATTGCGCGGCCCTTCCGGAAGGTGTCCTTGAAAGTGAGTTGTTCGGGCATGTAAAGGGGGCTTTCACCGGTGCACTGCGGGATAAGAAAGGCCGTTTTGAGCTCGCCCACGGCGGCACGCTGTTTCTCGATGAAGTTGCGGATCTTCCGAAAGCCATGCAGGCCAAGTTGCTTCGCGTGTTGCAGGAAGGAACCTTCGAGAGGGTGGGTGGTGAGAAAACCGTATCGGTGGATGTCCGGATTTTGAGCGCCACCAACAGGGATTTGAAAGGGGAAGTGGATGCAGGGCGGTTTCGGGATGATCTTTATTACCGGTTGAACGTCGTTCCAATGCGTTTGCCTCCCTTACGAGAGAGGAAAACAGACATTCCGCTGCTGGTCGACCATTTTCTTCACCAAGCCGAAGCGGAGGGCCAGATCCCCGGGGCCTTTTCAGACGAGGCACTTTCCCGGATGCTCGATTACACCTGGCCCGGAAACGTGAGGGAACTCCAGAGCGCCGTTCGCTATGCATTGGTTCGGTCCCGTGGGCGGACCATCATGCCGGAACATTTGCCCCTGGAACTTCGCAACGTCGACCTGCCTGCTTCTTCCGCCTTAACACGCAGAAAAAAGCTCAATGCCGAAATCGTCCGCGCCGCACTGGAAAAAACCGGTGGCAACAAAGCGAGGGCGGCAAGAGTCCTGGGGGTGGGACGGGCCACATTGTATCGCTTTCTGAAAGACACAACTGTCTCATGATCCATAAGTGTATCATGCTGTATCATGATACGCGATTCATGTCCTCGAAACCTAATTTCCTTTGATTTTAAAAGCTTACATTTCTAACCCAGCTGAGATTTGATTACTTATCAGGATGTCTTTGATTTGAAAAATTATATAGGATGCTGTAATTACTAACTGTTCTCTTTGTGATACAGTTTT
The DNA here is from genome assembly GCA_046498185.1 of Desulfatiglandaceae bacterium. Taxonomy (GTDB): domain Bacteria; phylum Desulfobacterota; class DSM-4660; order Desulfatiglandales; family Desulfatiglandaceae; genus CAYXDR01. The sequence goes on from JAWOBE010000062.1 coordinate 36,000, forward strand.
GTGTCATTTCTGTGTTTCAGCGGTTTGAACTTCCTGGCATATCAAAAGGGATGAAATCGTAAAACGTCAAAATAACCCTGTCCCTCGGGGTCGCTGTCGGCGTCGGTATTGGCAGCTGACCGGCGACCTTTTCGACCCCGATACCGATCCCGACGCCGATAAGGCGGGGATGGTACTTTTTACGACGCCGTCAAAAGTGGCCCATGAACTTATTTGGGTTTTCCCGAAATTATTCTTCTACCTTTAATGGTTGATTTTGCTAGAAATTCTGTTCGCAAACCATTTAATTCCATGGAATCTGAGAGTTTTCGGCATGGGAATTGAATATAATTTAAGACAAATATTTAGAGGGCGAGGTACAGAATGAAGCCATGTGATGAAATACTATTAAAGACCATTGAGATGGCTTCATCCATGCTTAAATTGGCCGATGAAGGCGATGCCAATCGTGAAGACAACGGATGCGGGGTGCTTTATGGATTGGTTAGGGATTGTGCATACAAGATAAAACGCCTTGCTGAGACCGAAAAAGAGGCTCACATTCGAAACGCGTCGAGTGGTGATTTGATCCAGTGGAATAAAGATAAAAAAGGAGATCTATAATGGGCAGGACTACGAAAAATTTGGAAGAAGCTTTTGCAGGAGAATCTCAGGCGAATAGGAAATATCTTGCATTTGCCGAGAAGGCGGACAAGGAAGGTTACACCCAGGTCGCAAAGCTTTTCAGGGCTGCGGCAGAGGCTGAGACCGTTCATGCGCATGCGCATCTCCGAGCTCTCGGCGGAATAAAAGCAACGGCTGAGAATTTGAAAGACGCCATCGCCGGTGAGACTCATGAATTCAAAAAGATGTATCCTGACATGATCGAAGAGGCCAGGAACGAAGGGGAAAATGCCGCGCTAAGATCCTTTTCCTATGCGAACGAAGTGGAAAAGGTTCATGCAAGCTTGTATCAAAAGGCGTTGGAGCAAATGGAAAGGCTTGAACCAGCTGATTATTATGTATGCTCCGTGTGCGGTTACACCTGCGAGGGACAGCCGCCGGATGTCTGCCCGGTTTGCAAATCCAAATCAAAAGCGTTTTTCAAGACTGAGTAAAATTTTACAGGCAATTCAACTCAACCGATATCGGAGGGATAAAAATGAGTCGACCAGATGAGATGTGGCAGTGCCAGACGGCCAGTTGCGGATATATATATGATCCGGAAAAAGGTGATAGAAAAGGGAAGATTCCAAAAGGGACAAGCTTCGAGGATTTACCTGAGAGCTGGCGGTGCCCGGTGTGTGGTGCCAGCAAGAAGGCTTTCAAGCGCCTCGGGTGAAATATCGATTAAATGTTTTTTATTTTGATGTTTTTATGATATACTTTTAAAATTATATTTCTCTGTAATTGCGAAGATCTTTTAAGCGTCCTATAAGCGTGGTATTTTTTATATTTAACCATTGAATAAATTAAAGCATGGGAGATGAACATGACATTGAAAGGTACCAAAACCGAAAAAAATCTTCTGACTTCGTTTGCCGGGGAATCCCAAGCCAGGAATCGTTATACTTATTTTGCAAGTGCGGCGAAAAAGGAAGGCTATGAGCAAATCGCTTCCATTTTTGAAGAAACCGCGAATCAGGAAAAAGAACATGCCAAGCGTTTTTTCAAATTTCTGGAAGGCGGTGATGTGGAGATCCAGGGGGCGTTCCCGGCCGGAAAGATCGGAACCACTCTTGAAAATTTGCTTGCGGCGGCCGATGGCGAGCATCATGAGCACAGCGATATGTACCCGGCCTTCGCGGCAGTCGCAAGGGAGGAAGGGTTTAAGGAGATAGCCGATGTGTTTACAGCTGTTTCTGTCGCCGAAAAGCAGCATGAGAAACGATACAGGGATCTTGCCGCCAATATCCAGGCCGGGCGCGTGTTCAAGCGTGAAAGTGACGTCATCTGGCGGTGCAGGAACTGCGGCTACCTCCACAGCGGCGCCGAGGCCCCGGAGTCCTGCCCGGCGTGTGAACACCCCCGGGCACACTTCGAGTTGCTTGGAGAGAATTATTAAGTAGGAGGGTCACCAAAATTTTCAGAAACAAAGCTGCTGCCGGGGTCAGTTGCAGTCTCCGGCGGAAACTCAAACACTCAAACATCAAAGAGAAGGAGGATTACCATGGCTGAGAAACTTCAGGTATATAAATGTGAAGTGTGTGGGAATATTGTGGAAGTACTGCATGGTGGTGCCGGTGAACTTGTATGCTGCGGGCAGCCTATGAAATTGATGACCGAGAACACCGTTGACGCGGCAAAAGAAAAGCATGTGCCGGTGTTGGAAAAAACAGAAAAAGGCTTCCTGGTCAAGGTCGGAAGCGTGGCCCATCCGATGGAAGAGAAACATTATATCGAATGGATCGAACTGATCGCGGACGGCGTCGCCTACAGGAAATTTCTATCCCCGGGGCAGGCTCCGGAGGCCTCTTTCTGCATCGAAGCCGACCAGGTCACGGCCAGGGAATATTGCAACCTCCATGGTCTCTGGAAGGCCTAAAGCCATACTTTGTGGCCGTCCGGAAATACCGGATGGGTACAAAATTTTTTACGGCAGTCGTTGGCTACGAGGATTTTGTTTTGGAAAGATGCGCCGCCGGCGGAAAAGGAGAGTGAGATATGGGCGAATGGAAATGTTCCAATTGCGGGTATGTTGTCCAGGAAGACGCTCCTCCGGAGCAATGTCCTTCCTGCAAAGAGAAATGCGAGTTCGTGGATGTTTCGTGCTATATCCCCGATTGCGGACAAACAGGAAAGGATCCGCGCCTCGGATGATTTTTACCAGGCCGCTTTTAGAGCGGACAGGAGGTGACTTATGAGTACACCGCAACACTGTCCTGGTTTCGAGAGTTTTAAAAACCTCAAATCATTCGTCTGCAAGTGCCCTAATTGCGGGCATGAGAAAGAAATTTTTTCAGACGAATTCAACCAAAAACATATTTGCTCCCAGTGCGGAGAGGAAATAGATTTCACTAAGTGCTCCTATGAGGCCGGATAATAAAGGCGTCAAGTGGGGATGTTAAATAAAAATCAATGGAGGGAAAGCTATGGATAAGTATGTTTGTTCAGTATGTGGTTATGTGTATGATCCAGCTGACGGTGATCCGGATAACGGAGTAGAGCCGGGAACCCCTTTCGAAAAGGTTCCTGACGACTGGACCTGCCCGGTCTGCGGTGCAAGCAAGGATCAGTTCGACAAGGAATAGTCTGAACCGATGTTACATCGACCGGTCGGACCTGAGCTTTCCGCCTCCGGGCGGGGCTCAGGCCGATCTCGTGTAACAGTTGTTTTAGATGTGTCCTGAGAAGGGAGAAGGGGGATACGATGAAGCCTTTTGAAATCGCGAAAAATATATATTGGGTTGGTGCGGTGGACTGGAATATAAGAGATTTCCACGGGTATTCCACTTACCAGGGATCGACCTACAATGCGTTTTTGGTCGTGGATGAGAAGACGGTGTTGATAGACACCGTGAAGAAAGAGTTCGCGGACGAGTTTATCTCCAACATCTCAAGCGTTATCGATCCGAAACGCATAGACATGGTGATCAGCAACCATACGGAAATGGATCACTCCGGCTCACTTCCCCGGGTAATGCACCGCATCGGCGAAGACAAACCCCTTTACTGCAGCCAGATGGGGTACAAAAACCTATCGCGTCATTTCTCTCAAAAGTGGAATTACCGGACGGTTAAAGATGGTGAAGAATTGAAATTGGGAAAACGGTCGATAACGTTTTTCGAAACCAGGATGCTGCACTGGCCGGACAGTATGTTTTCGTATGTACCGGAAGATGGCATTCTTTTTTCAAGTGATGCCTTCGGGCAGCACTATGCCGGTCCGGAACGTTTCGATGACGAAATCGGGGAAGCAATAATGCCCCATGCGAAAAAATATTTCGCCAACATTTTGATGCCTTTCTCGCCGCTTATCCTTAAGTTGGTCAACCGGCTTACCGACGCCGGAATCGAACTTAAAACAATATGCCCTGATCACGGGATAATGTGGAGGGAAAACCCCGGAAAAATAATCGACGCCTATGTAGCCTGGAGCACCCAGGCGCCGGCCCGTAAGGCGGTTGTTGTCTACGATACGATGTGGCACAGCACGGAAATCATGGCCGATGCGATTGTCGACGCTCTCTGCCGCGAAGGGGTTTATGCGAAGCCCATGCATTTGAGAAATTTTCATCGGAGCGACGTCATCACGGAAGTTCTGGATGCAGGTGCGGTTATCGTGGGCTCTCCGACTTTGAACAACGGTATCTTTCCTACGGTAAGCGACTTTATGACCTATATGAAGGGACTGAAGCCGAAAAACAAGGTGGCCGCCGCCTTTGGTTCATACGGCTGGAGCGGGGAATCCGTGAAATTACTTACCGAATGGCTTGAGTCCATGAAATTCCAGATTATAGAACCGGGGGTCAAGGTTCAGTATGTGCCGGATGAAAGCGGGCTTGATGCTTGCCTTGATCTGGCCGCCAGGGTCGCTGCAGCGCTTCCGCCGGCCGAGTGATATTGAATATTGAAGTTCACCCATGTCAACAAAAATTCCAGGAGTCCGGGAAGATTTTATTGGAGGAGAAAACTGTGAATAAACCGGTCAAGATATACACCCTAAGCACATGCAGTCATTGCCGGGCTGCCAAGAGGTTCCTGGATGACTGCCAGGTGCAATATGAATTCGAAGACGTGGATTTGCTGCAAGGGGAGGAACGCAAGGCCGCGATCGAAGCAGTTAGAAAATTGAACCCCACCTGTTCGTTTCCAACGATCATCATAAACAAAAAGATTATCGTCGGCTTCAAAAAAAATAAAATACAAAAAACTCTAAACATATGAAACAGATAGAAGAACTTCGTGAAATGCTTAA
>JAWOBE010000196.1:0-61118 GCA_046498185.1 Desulfatiglandaceae bacterium
GGGAACGTCAAACCGCGATGATCCTGATAACCCATGATATAGCCCTCGTCGGCCAGTTCTGCGATTCGATATGCGTGATGTACGCGGGGCACGTGGTCGAATGCGGACCCAAGGAAGCCGTGATTAAAAGACCGCTTCATCCTTATACACAGGGGCTTATACGATCCATTCCGGGCCGGCAGAAACGAAGAAAGAGACTCGATCAGATCCCCGGGATGATGCCCAACCTGATGGATCTTCCCCCGGGCTGCCCGTTCCGCCCCAGGTGTCCCCTGGCGACACCCGAGTGCGGCCGGGATATGTCACTGGCGGAAATCGAGCCCGGCCATTTCGCAGCCTGCGCAATCGGGAGGAGCTGACATTGAATTCGTCGAACGATCTCCTGTTGAAGGTTGAAAAACTTACCAAGCACTTTCCGCTTCAAAAAAGCATCTTCGACAAGATGGTTTTAAAGGACCGTAAGATACAGCTTATCACCCAGACCGTCCATGCGCTGAACGGCATCAGCATCGGGATACGAAAAGGTGAAACTTTGGGTCTTGTCGGCGAGAGCGGTTGCGGGAAATCGACACTTGCAAAAACAATCATCGGATTGCACCCGCCCACTTCCGGAAAGATATGGTATGGCTCCAGAGAAATCGGGAACCTCAAGGGGCGTGAGCGCAAACCGTTCCAAAAAAAAATCCAGATGGTATTCCAGGACCCGTTTTTTTCACTGAACCCCCGCAAAAAGGTCATGCATATCATCGGACAGCCCATGGAGGTTCACCATATCGCCCGGGGCCAGGCCAAAAAGGAACGCGTTATGGCACTGCTTGAGAAAGTCGGGATGGACCCGGCTTACGCGTTGAGATATCCGCACCAATTTTCAGGGGGGCAAAGACAACGAATCGGCATTGCAAGGGCGCTGGCATCGGACCCGGATCTGGTCATTGCCGATGAACCGATTTCGGCCCTGGATGTATCGATCCAGGCCCAGATTCTCAATTTGATGATGGAATTGCAGGAAGAACTCGATTTGACGTATCTTTTCGTGTCGCACGATCTTTCGGTAATCAAACACATCAGTAGCCGTGTGGCCGTAATGTACCTTGGATATATCGTGGAATCCGCATATACGGAGGATATATTCTCGTTTCCGAATCACCCCTACACTAAAATTCTGTTCTCGGCCATTCCCTCCCTGGACAAGCTCGAATTCGTGGACGGTCTGGGAATCAAAGGAGAGGTTCCCACCCCCATAAATCTTCCCTCAGGCTGCCCTTTCCATCCTCGATGCCCGAGTGTCTTCGAGCGCTGCCGCAAAGAAAGGCCGGAGCTTAAGGAAATTGGGCCGAACCGCTTCTCAGCCTGCCATCTGAACGAAAGATAAATCGATTTACAGCCGACATTTTCCGCAATAATAAATGCCCGCCGCGCAGTCTAGGCAGCCTCTTTCTTCCTGGCACCATACATCACACGTCGCCTCTGGGCGGAAAGTTCCGCCTTTCGAAGCCGGATGGATCGGGGCGTCACCTCAACGAGTTCATCATCCCGTATAAAATGGATGGCCTTTTCCAGGTTCATCTTGGCTACCGGGGCAAGCATTATGTTTTCGTCCTTTCCCGACGCCCTCATATTTGTAAGTTTCTTTTCCTTACAGGGATTGACGTCGATGTCTATGTCCCTGTTATGCTCTCCCACGATCATCCCTCCATAAACGGAGTCACCGGGAACCACAAAAATCCTTCCCCGCGGCTCCAGACCGAAAAGCGCATAGGCAACGGCCGTGCCCTCCCGATCCGCAACGATCGATCCGGTGCGGCGGGTTGGAAAATCACCGCGGAAGTCTTCGTAGCCAGCGAAAAGGCTGTTCATTACCCCCGTCCCCTTGGTGTCGGTCAAAAATTCATCTCTATAACCTATAAGTGCACGCGAAGGAACGCTGAATTCCATCCGTACACGTCCATCACCCCTATTCCCAAGGCTGATGAGCTGACCCCTTCGAACCGAAATTTTCTCGGTCACAGACCCCATGAATTCTTCGTCGCACTCGATGAACAGTGTCTCGATCGGCTCCAGTCTCTTGCCGTTTTCCTGTTTGAAAATCACCTGAGGCCTGCCGACGCAAAGTTCGAACCCCTCCCTGCGCATGGTTTCAATCAGAATCGCCATTTGAAACTCACCCCGGCCCCTTACGATGAATCCTTCCTCCTCCTCGCTCTCGACCACCTGGATTGCGACATTTCGAAGAGTCTCTTTGAAAAGCCGTTCCCGTATCTTGCTAGCCTGTACTTTTGGCCCTTCCCGGCCCGCAAAAGGAGAGGTGTTGGCGAGAAAACGCATTGAGACAGTAGGTTCGTCTACGTGGATGCGCTCAAGCGCCTCCGGGGCATCCACCGTGCAGACGGTATCCCCGATTTCCACGTCTTCTATTCCGGATAAAACAACAATATCACCCGCCTCCGCACTTTCTACACTCTTCATACGCATACCATCATAGATCTGCAGCCTGGACACCCTGAGTGGAACCGGCCGGCCGCTGCGATTAATGCAGGCAAGGGCGTTGTTTGCCTCGACGGAACCATTGTGGATCTTACCCACCGCCAGGCGGCCGAGATAATCCGAGTAACCCAGGTCTGAAACCAACATCTGGAAAGGCCGTTCGGGGTCATGCTTAGGAGGGGGAATTTGGCCGATTATGGCATTGAAAAGCGGCTGGAGATCAACACCCTGTTCATCGAGGGAAGTCTTGGCGATTCCATCTCGTCCTATCGTATAGAGCAGGGGGAAATCCAGTTGTTCCTCGGTTGCGTCCAAATCGATGAACAAGTCGTAAATCTCGTCAAGAACCTCGTCCGGGCGCGCGTCTTTACGATCTATCTTATTTATTATCACAAGTATCTTCAGCCCTGCATCCAGGGCCTTCTTCACGACGAAACGCGTCTGGGGCAACGGGCCCTCAGAGGCATCCACCAGGAGAAGCGCACCATCGGCCATGGAAAGAGCCCTTTCAACCTCCCCCCCGAAATCAGCATGCCCCGGAGTATCTATGATGTTGATCTTGATCCCTTTCCACAGAACCGAACAGTTTTTCGCCGAAATTGTGATCCCGCGTTCACGTTCAAGATCCATCGAATCCATCAACCTCTCGACCACTTCCTGATTGTCCCTGAAAAGACCGCTTTGCTTCAACATGCCGTCCACCAGAGTCGTCTTCCCATGATCGACATGTGCTATTATCGCGATATTGCGCAATGTATCATTGGCTTTAGTCATTATCCCTTACCTTATAACGCATTCAAATAAATTAAAATTCAAAAAAGCCCAGCGCATAGACCGGGGAACAGCAAAATAATTAAATAATCTAATCATTTTCATTGAAAAAACAAGACGCGAAAGGAGAAACGCGCCCACCCTACGTGTCTGTTTTTTCATCGTTGTCGTTGTCGTAATCGTTTTCGTAATCGGCTGTAGGTCGGGTTTCCATACCCTACCCTGGTAAGAACGGCGCATGTTCCTTGGCATTGTCCTGAAGCCACCGCCGTTCGGACAGGGTGCGGTAATGAAACCGCGCCTACAAGGGGACGTAAAATGAAACAACCGGCGTGAGCATCGCGTGTTGGTTTGGGAGCGATATCGATTACGACAACGACAACCGCTTCGCTGACAACGATAAAAATAAAGGAAAAGTAACGATCACCGGAAGAGGTCAAACGGAAGCCGGCCGCTGGAATCAAGCGGGAAAGGTTCAAACGGGGAAAGGAACCGGATTCCCTCAAGCGCCCGGGCATCACCTTCAAGCGCCGTGGAAATCCGCATTAATTCAAGTTCAAGAGTGTTCTTGATCCAAACAATCCGCGCCGTCTTCGGTTCTGAAACACCACAGCTTAAGAGCCCACATGCGATCCCATCCAGATCGCTCTCGCATATAATCGGGACCCTTCCTTTTTCAGGCACCGTCGCTGTCACGCAATTAATGCGTGTCTTCACAGGGTCTATCTTGTCAGCCAGCCTGCGCGCGCAGAAATCCGCAGTACCCACTCCAAGAGCGTTCCCCTCGCTTTCATCGGTCAAGTCCCGTACGTATATCCGCCTGAACCGCTGCACCGGCGGCTCCGGAGTGGCCTGGTTGTAAATGCGACCGGTTACATTTGAATCCATCCCGCTCCCGCTCACGTTCTTTCCCATTTGATCCACGATCAACAGATCGACGTTGTCGAAAGGCACTCGACCCATCAACTCCCGGGCATGAGAAAGGAGTTTCGGCTCCACAACCGCAAATTCGGTCGGATCCAGCACCTCCAGCAGCGCGGTTTTTTCCAAGCGGTTTTCTACAAGCGCAATGCCGCACAGTATCGGCAATTTTTCAACAATTCGAGATGATATTTCCTTGACCACCTTCTCGAAACCATGCTGAAAAAACTGGGCATGGCTTTGCTCTGCGCCGGCCTGCTTCCCCATACCTATTGCAAGCATCTTCAGAAGCCCGCTTTCAACCTCGCCGCGATAACTGGTGTGAGGCTTCACGCGGTTCACCACAATGATCCAGTCGGCGTCCGTAAAATTCTCTCCAACCAGGACCGGGAGGCCGAAAGAGGTCTTTCCCAGATCCCTCGTCTCCATGCTGCTGACGATAGGTGCACCCATCGTTTCTTCCGATATCCCGAGCCTGGCAAGCAAACTGGCCTGCCCCGAGGCGGTCGCTCCTCCATGACTCCCCATGGCCGGAGAAATATAAGGCTCAGCCCCGAGCGAACGCAAGAAAATCACAGTATGCCGAAGCACAGCAGCCATATCGGTTATGCCCCTGCTGCCGCCCGTCAGCGCCACTCTCTGCCCTGGCTTAACCTTGTTCGAAAGACCGAGCCTTGTGAACCCCTGGGCCAGCTTCCGGGGGATATCCTCCAGCTCCGGAGCAGGTATATCCTGGCTTATCAACGCGACCGGCGGAAGGACGCCTGGGTCTAAAAGCCGTTCCTGCCGGCCGGCCGACTTTTTGTCTTTGTAATGCATAACTGCTCTTTTTTCTTATTCCGTATTCAATCACCGTCCGCCGTTTTTCGTCCCGGGGACTCACTCAAGCACCTCCGCACTTCACGTCTAAGAACTTTCCCTACGGCACTCAACGGCAGTGCGGAAACGAATTCAACCCTTTTCGGCGCTTTATGCCTCGCAAGACGGGCCTTGCAATAATCGATCAATTCCAAGGGGGAAACGTCCATTCCTTCCCTGATCACAACCATGGCGCATACAGCTTCGCCCCAGTGTTCATCAGGCACGCCGGCTACGGCGGAATTGGACACCCCGGGATGAGAATTCAGGCAATTTTCAACCTCGGTTGAATAGACATTGTAGCCTCCGGTGATGATCATTTCCTTTTTGCGGTCCACGAGAAAAATATAGCCATCCTCGTCACTGTATCCCAGATCACCGGATTTCCAGAAACCTCCATTGGTGAAATTTTCGGCGGTAAGTTCAGGATTACGGTAATAGCCCTGAATGGTATTGGCGCCGCGGATATGAAGTTCTCCTTCGCAACCGGGGGAAACCGGGTGTCCGTCATCGTCGCAAAGCAAAATTTCCTGTCCGGGAAAAGGCCGGCCCACGCTCGCCAGGCGTTCCGCCTGGCGGTGCGATTCAACGCTGTGATCCTCCCTGGCCAGAATCGTACAGGAAGGCCAGCATTCAGTTGAACCGTAGCCTTGGACGAAGACATTCCCCAGGCGGCCCAACAGCATTTCCAATTTCGAAGGAGATATCGGGGCTCCTCCGTAACGGATTGTTTTCAGGCTCGAAAGATCGTACTTTTCGGGCAAATCCATGTCGAGCATCCGGTAAAGAACCGTAGGAACTGTATAAATCAGTTCAACCCCCTCCTGCTGGATATACCGGCCCATCTTTTCCATCTCCGCCTTGTTGAGCGTGAAAAGAGTGCCTCCTTTCAAATGAACAGGAATGACGACTGAACCCGAAGCTGCATGGTTGATCGGCGAAAAAAGCATGGCCCTGGGATGCTGAAAAGGCACTGTGTGAACGTAATGGGCGGGGTTCATGCCCCACACCCAGAAATTCGCGGGAGTATACATCGCACACTTGGCCGACCCGGTGGTGCCGCCGGTAAAGCGCAGGACCGATATATGTGAGGAAGCGTCGTCCCAGTCAAAATCCGCGTCGACCTCCGCATCGCTCGCCCGCTCTACAAGGTCCCAAAAAAAATATAGGCCCGAACGCTTTTCGGCAGACGGATCCATTGATATCACTGCAATATTCCGTTCAAGCAGTGGGTCAAGCAGGTTTTCCAGGAACCCGGCCTCGATAAAAACAACTTTCGGCCGTACATAGTCGATCTGCTTCAACTGCTCCGAGACGGATTCGCGTATATCCACCCAGGCGCCGGTGACCGGGCATTTAAACATCCATGGATGAAAGAAGGCCACATGTTCGTTTTCAAGAATATTCGCATACACATCGCCTTCTCCGAGGCCGAAACCCGAAGTAAGCATATGACTCATGCGGTTTGTCAACCGATGCATTTGCAGGTAAGAAAACCGCCTGTTACGTTCAAGGTTGACAACTGCGGGCCGCTCCCCATATTGCCGCGCGTTCTGCCCAATTATCCTTCCCAGGTTAGCAAGCATTCAACCGCCTCCTAAGCCCGAAGACCGAAGGCTCAATCTCTTGAAAAGACCGCCGCCACACCTTGGCCTCCCCCGCCGCATATTGTTTCAAGCCCAAGATTGAAATCGCTTCTCTTCATTTCATGCAGGAGAGTCACCAACCTCATCACCCCGGTAGCCCCTATCGGATGACCGAGCGAAATACCCGACCCGTTCAGGTTGATTTTTCGATCGCGGTCCTCTTCACCTATACCCATCAAAGAGGCATCCGCCAACAGCTGAACGGCAAACGCCTCCTGAATTTCGAAAATGTCAATCTTATTTATGGCCAGCCCGGCTTTCGCGAGCGCTTTTTTCACGGCTCCTTCGACGGCGGGGTAAGTCACCGTGGGATCGCAGGCGGCCCAAGCCCCGGCAACGAAACGGGCAAGGACTGGAAGGCCCATGCTGCGCGCGTAAGACGCCTCAGCCAGGATAACGGCACCGGCTCCATCGTTTTCCGATGAAGAATTACCGGCGGTACATACGCCATCAGGATACACGGTTTTAAGCCTTGAAAGCTTTTCCAGGCTTACATCTTCCCTTGGTGTCTCGTCTTTCTCCAGGTACCTGGTTTCGCCTTTACGGGCTGGATAGGCCACCGGCACCACTTCTTCCTCGAATTTTCCATCTTTCCAGGCGGCAAGGGCCCTCTGGTGGCTCCTGAGCGCCCATCTGTCCGCTTCCTCACGGGTTATCCCTTCGGCACTGGCGGCATTTTCAGCCCAGCTCATCATGCTGTTGAGTTCGCCGTAGCGTTCAACCGGCTGAGATTTAACCCGGGCACGCTGTATCCTGTCAAAGAACGGGATCCCCCACATTGAAAGAGCCCCATGCCCCCTGGGCATGAAACCCCATTTGGGGTCCATCTTCCCTCCCAGGCCCCACCGCAGGTCACCCGGGATATACATTTCCGCCCGGCTCATACTGTCCATGCCCAGAGCCGCAACAACCCTGGCGTTTCCGGTCATGATTTCCATCGCTCCGAAAATCACCGCATCCAGCCCCGAACAGCATCGCCGATCAAGTGTCACCCCGGGAACGGAATCGGGCCAGCCCGCCTCGAGCAGGGCGACTCTCGCTCCATTTGCGCATTCACCGCCCTGGTACGATTGCCCGGCTATCACATCATCCACAACCTCGGGGCCGACTCCCGCACGCTTCAATGCCTCGTTCAATACCGCGGCACCCATCTTTTCAACGGGCACATCCTTGAGACTCCCACCAAAAGCACCGATAGGTGTCCTCACACCACTAAGTATCACAACCTGTTCCATACTCAATCAACCTTTCGACTTCTCTCCGGACCTTCAGTCGTTTCCAGACATAATATCGAGAATCTTCAGCAGTGCGATATCCCTGTCGCGAGTGCGTTTTTTTGCACGCTCCTGTTTCCAGGGGAAAAAACCCCGTCCTGTTTTCAAACCCCACCGCCCCTTATCCACCAATCCCCGAAGCAGTCGGGCCGGCTCGGTCCGGCGGTCCAGATAAGGAAGCAGGTACTCGTGGACCCGCAGCGTCACGTCCAGCCCACCGAGATCCGCGCGCTCAAAAGGTCCCATCAAAGGCATTCTGAGGCCGAAACTGTATCGAACAATTTCATCCAGGTCGCCGGGCGAAACAATTCCCTCTTCGACCAGGGCCAGGGCCTCCCGCTGAAGCGCGTGCTGGAGCCTGTTTCCGACAAAACCGGGAATATCACGGTTTATCCTGACCGGCCTCTGACCGATCTGATGCAGGACGGCCACAATCCGCCCGACCGCCGCTTCGGAGGCGGCGCTTCCCGGAATTATCTCGACGAGCGGAATCAGGTGGGCGGGATTCCAGAAATGTGTTCCCACAAACCTTTCAGGGTGAACGAGACAACCGGCCAGTTCATCAATGCTGATCGCAGATGTATTGGTGCAAAAAATCCTGTCCGGCCCGGTGCGGTCTTCCAGCCCCAGGAACAACTCCTGCTTGATCCCGAGGTCCTCCGGAACAGCTTCAACCACTATTTCCGGCACCTCATCCGGAAGACCGTTTGTCGTCTCGATCATTTCCAGGATCTTCTGTTTTTGATCCCGGGTCATCCTGCCAAGATCCACAAAAAGATTCAAATCTTCTGCAATATATTCGAGGGCCTTTTTCAACGCGCCGGGCTCCGGATCGTACAGGCCGGTCAAAAAACCGCCCCGTGCGAAGCAATGTGCTATACCCCGGCCCATTGTACCGGCTCCTAAAACCAGAACATCCATCGACGTAACCTGTATTTAATCCTTCCGGGAAGGAATATTTAAAATAGCACGAGCTTCAGCAGGTGAAGCCACCTTTCGCTGGAGAAGACCGGCAAGCTCCACCACCCTCTCCACGAACCGCGCATTGCTGTCAGCCTTTACGCCCCGCTCAAGATAAATATTGTCCTCGAAACCGACCCTCACGTGCCCCCCCATCAACAAGGCATGAGTGTTAAGAGGCAACTGGAGTGGGCCGACACCCAGGGCGGACCACTGCGCCCCGGAAGGCAACCTGCGTTGCATTTCCATCAAAGATTCCAGTGTGCCTTCGATTCCCCATGGCACGCCCAGACACAGCTGAAAATAAGGCGGATCGTCGATCAGACCCTTCGAAACCAGGTCCTTCGACTGGCGGATATGCCCGATATCAAAGACCTCCATTTCCGGTTTAACCCCGGCATCCTGCATCGTCTTCGCAGCCAGTTCAACCCACGCGGGCGGATTCTCGAAAACCCTGCCGTCGCGGAAATTCAGGGATCCGACGTCAAGAGAGCATAAATCGGGGCCCAGCTCCACCGGTATCAATCGCTGCCGACCGATGTCAGGTCCTTTGATATTGAAACCGCTGGTCGTCAAATTGACCAGCATATCGCTTTCGGCCCGGATTCGCTCCAGGACCTCCGAAAAAAGCTCGCGGGCAAAAGCGGGGGTCCCTGTTTCGGGTTCCCGAACATGTATATGAGTTATGGCCGCCCCGGCCCGCCAGCTCCGAAGAGCTTCAGCGGCTATCTCCGCGGGCGAGTAGGGTACGCTCGGGTTCTGAGTTTTCATAGGGGCGGAGCCGCACACTGCCGCGGTAATAATCAATTTTTCCAATGTTGTTTCCTTTCCGGTTTGTTCTATTTTCGGATTCCTTTTCTGCAAACGCCGCCTTTGCATAGGAAGCGGAAAAAGGCGATTATGACCGCGCCCCATACCAGCAGCAAAATGAGAAACACATTGTAATGCAGGACGGCGATATGAGAAACTCTGGCTAAATACATCAAAACCGCAGTGGCAACAACCGGAAGCCACAACATTCCATCCGAAATCATGGATTCACCTCCATTTGTTGAGATTTTGCCACGCTGTGCTTATGCAGCAATATCAGAACTACAAAAACAGCTCCGCCCGCAAGATCGGTAAGCTTGTTCGGGTGAAACATCATCAACGCGGCCACAGCCATCCCGATGCGCAGAGGCCAGCCGACATGCCTTATCATCCAGCCTTCGGTCGTCACAGTCAGCGCGTAAATCCCTCCGAAACCACCGGCCACCGCCATCGCGATACTGAACCAGTCTCCGACGAAAAGCATAGCCGGGTTGAACACAAATACAAACGGCAGGACGTATTTGGCTATTCCCAAACGGAACGAATGAAAGCCGGTGAGCATCGGAGGAGCGTTGGCCACACCGGCCGCCGCAAACGAAGCAAGAGCCACCGGAGGTGTTATCGCCGAAACAAGCCCGAAGTAAAAAGCAAACAGATGCGCCGCGATGGGTTCGACACCCATGCTCACCACCGCAGGGATCACGAGGGCCGCCAGGGTGATGTAAACGGCGGTCGTGGTCAGGCCCATTCCCAGGATCAACGACGCAAACATCGTGAGCACCAGCACCATCACGAGACTTCCACCGGCAAGATCAACCAGCATGGTCGAAAACTTGAGTCCCAGGCCGGAGACGAACACGCAGCCGATTATGATGCCCGCCGCCGCACAGGCCACGGATACGCTTACAGCCTGACGGGCGCCTTCCTCGAAGGCTGAAAATATCTGCACCGGGCTCATGCGGGTTTCCTTGCGGATCATGCTGAGCACCAGGACTGAGACGATCGCGTAGAAAGCCGCCAGCATCGGCGTGTAACCGGCTACCATCAGCACCACGATAAGAATAATCGAAAGAAAGAGATGTCCGCTTTGTTTAAGTTCGGCCTTCAACTCCGGCAATTCTTCCTTGGATACCGTTCCCAGATTTTTTCTTCGCGCCTCGAAGTGCACCATAACGAAAATCGAGAAGAAGTAGATGACCGCCGGAATAATGGCGGCTTTGGCAACCTGAAGATACGGCACGTTCAGAAATTCCGCGATCACGAATGCAGCAGCTCCCATTATCGGCGGCATAATCTGGCCGCCCGACGAAGAACAGGCTTCCACCGCCGCGGCAAAATAGGAGCGGTAACCCACCCGCTTCATCAACGGGATGGTGAAGCTTCCGGTCGTCACCACGTTGGCAACCGCGGACCCGGAAACCGAAGCCATGAGGCAGGAGCTGACAACAGAAGCCTTTGCGGGGCCGCCCACTTTGCTGCCGGTAAGCGCCATGGCCACGTTGATGAAAAACCTTCCGGCCCCGGAGCGTACTAGTATCGCCCCGAAAAGAATAAACAGAAATATATAGGTGGCCATCACCATCAGCGGGATGCTGTAGACCCCGTTTTCTCTCATGAACTGATAGTCTATGATCGTGAAAAGGTCGCTCGGAGGACCGTAGAATATGCCGAAAAACCAGTCGGAGAAAGCCGTCTGAATCAGAAAAAATCCGGCGATGATCACCATGGCCCAGCCCACAGCCCGCCTGGTGGCCTCCAGCAGCAGCAGAAGAAAAATGGTGCCGGCCCAGATATCGAGATCCGTAAGATCTCCCTGGCGCTGGATGAATTCGGAGATATCCCAGAGCTTGTAAACCTGGATCGCTATCGTCAAAAACACCAGTAGAAGGTCCACCGCAAACCACCGGTTTTTTGGAGCCTTCCAGCTTTGCCTCCCGAGAGGGTTCAGCAGAAAACACAGCACCATGATGAAGGCCAGATGGGTGGAACGGAATGCATGGGCCTCCAGAGATCCTGCGTATGCAATAAACAGGTGATAGATGGTCAATGAAATTGAAAGCAGGCAGACAGCCAATTCGACGGGATATTTGAAGACGCTCTGTTCCCGGCGCAAAAGCCATTCCAGGATGCTCTCTTTCTTTACTTCCTGATAGTCAATCTTGTGCTGGATGGCGGACAAGGTTCGTCGATCCTTTCCATTGAGGGACTATAGAAAAAAACACAGTCGGGAACCAGGAACTGAACGGGGCACGGGGTGACCGCGGTCCTCCCTGCCCCGTTCAGATCATTCGGCTATGCCGATTTCCTTGTAATACTTGAGAGCGCCCGGATGCACCGGAATGGAATTACCCAGAAGCGCCTTCTTCGGATCGGAGTCTTCTATGGCCTGCTTCTTGACCTGTTTGAGCTCGTCCCAGTGAGCGTAAAGGGTTTTTACGATTTTATAAGCAAGATCGTCGGATACGTTCTTGCTGATGATTATATTGGTGACCGTTCCCATCGTCGGAACGTCCTCGTCCAGGCTTTTGTAGGCCTCCTTCGGAATCATTATCGGAGTCAGGCCGGGTTCCAGTTCCTGAACTTTTTTCTGGTATTCGGGTTCAACACCGAGAAAACGAACGCCGGGCCTGAATTCCAGGTCTATGATCGTAGCCTGGGGGCAGGAAGTAACCGCCATATAGGCATCAGAATGCCCGTCTTTCATCAACGCCGCGGAATCGGCATAACCGACAAAACTGACCTTGCCGCCGCCCTTTTTTATGCTGTCGAAGGTAAGTCCGTACGCTTTGAGGATCAGCTCGGCGATTGCGGTTCCCGTGAATCCAGTCTTGCCGGGAACGATATGCTTATCCTTTAAATCAGCGTAGGATTTGATGTCGCTTTTTGCCGGCACCACGGTTTGAAAAACGCCGGGGTACAGAGACATCAAATGGCGGACATCTTCGAGTTTCTTGCCTTCGAACTCGCTCAGGCCGTGATATGCATTGTAGGTGGTGTGAGTATAGCTCCATCCGAGATCCATCCGGCCGCCGCCGACAACCTTGCAATTTCCGACCCCGCCGCCGGGACCGTTCGAAGTGCTGATGCCCAGTTCTCTTTCCAGGATGTTCATCATGGCCGATCCCAGGGGATACCACGAACCTCCCTCAGGACCTGAAGCCATGCGCAGAAATTTCTGTTCGGCAGACACCTGTGATGCGGAAAACATAAAACACACCGCCAAGGCCAATAACGCTAACAAATTCAGTTTTTTCATGATGTTCCTCCCTTCTTTAAACCTGTTTGATTTAAACCGGCCGGGAGATCAGCAAAAACCAGGAGAGGGGGGGCCGGATACCTCCAGACGGCGCAATCGCGCCGCCCGCCACTGCAACTTTTTATGTTACATTTGGTATTGCAGGTGCCGCCCGACAAGAAACTTCCTTATCGGACAAGCACTAAATTCACGTTCCTGACTGAATTCATAACCTTGTAGGTGATGCTGCCCATGAAAAATTCCTCGAGAGCCGAATGCCCTTTCCTGCCGATTACCAGGGTGTCGTAATCCCGGCCGGCCTCTTCAATGATGGCACCGGCGACTCCCTTTTTCTCGGAAACCACCTTTGTAGTGATTCTTTCGCGGTCGAAACCGGCTTCTTCGAGCCTGGCCTTGGCGGATGCCAGGGCATCCTTCAAAACCTGTTTCTTCATATCCTCAATCGTACAAAACGCACTCTGTTTGTTACGGAAATAATGGGTGAGACTCGGGCTGTTCATATTACAGATCGAAGCGGTGTCTGGAACCACGCTCAGAAGAGTAATATCCACATCCCTCGAAAAATATTTATCGATAAAAACGACTCCTCTGGAAGCATTTTCGGAATCGTCGAAGGCCACCAGCAGTCTTTTTGACATGGTCCCCCCTTTCTTCGAAAACACTGCGCCAGCCAGCGGTTCTATCAAGACCGGAAAAATCTCACCAAGCGCTCACAAGATCAACCGGCCGCGCTCAGGGCAACCGCCTTTTGGGGCCTGCTTTTCTTTACAGCATCGGAAAGTGCAAGGTAAAGTGCACCCACAGCCAATTCTGCACAGTGATAGTTCTGCGGTGGAAGAGTTTCAAGAAAAACAATCAACTTCTCGGGAGTGACATCCCACGCATCTTCAACAGGCTTACCTTCAACCATCTCGGCCACCGCGTTTGCACATGCATTCGTATTCATGCACCCGTCTATTTCATAAGATACATTTGAGATTAATTCGTTTCGAAGAGTCAGGAAAAACTCCACCGTGTCTCCACACACCCCTGTTCGTTTACCATAGGCATCGGCATTTTCAAGCCGCTCCCGCCTGTCTGTTCGAAAAGCCATTTCCAGATATCGCATGGAATGACCCTGGAAAAAATCAAATCCCTGTTCACTCATGATTAAATTCCACAAAAACTCCGCGTCCCCGAGAAGAGCGCATAAAAAATTACAGATTAACAGAGCATTGAAATTTCGATGTGAATGCCGCTTCCTACTGTGCAAGAAGCATAAGCAAAAGGGGCACAGGTGTCAAGAGATGCTCCTGTACCTGTGTCAATAAACAACATCCTTTAAGCACGTATCAGGTTCTTTCTTATCGCAAACCTGGTCAACTCCACGACGGAACCTGCTTCGAGTTTTTCCATTATGTTATATTTGTGAGACTCGACTGTCTTCGGACTTATATTAAGCTTATCGCTTATGCGTTTCACAGAAAGCCCTTCGGCGAGCAATAAAAAAATCTCCTTTTCCCTGGAGCTGAGGAGACTCAAACCTTCTTTGCGGCCGCAGGCCTCGTCGGTTTCTGATAAATGGTCCTTCAATACACGGCCGACTTTTGCGCCTAAATACAGCCCGCCCCTGGCCACGGCTGCGACCGCGAATATCAATTCCCCCAGCGGCTCTTCTTTCAGAACATAAGAACCGGCGCCGGCGCGAAGAAAGTCGAGTATATATTCTCTGTCCGAATACATTGAAAAAACAACGACATGAATTTCTGGAACTATCCGCTTAACCTCGACGGTAAAATCCATCCCGTTCATGCCCGGCATGGAAACGTCGGTGATAACAATATCCGGCTTCAAAGAACGCACCATTTCAAGCGCCGACACGCCATCGATCGCATCCCCGACCACTTCGAATTCAGGCCGTTCATTCAGAGCGGTTTTCACCCCTTCGATTACTACACGATGGTCGTCGAGAATCAAGATTTTCTTCACACCCATTCTAACCCTCCACGCCCACAGGAATTTCCGCGCTCAAGTGGGTCCCCTGTCCAAGGCCGGGTTCCACGGAAAACCTTCCCCCCAATTGTACTGCACGCTCCTCCATTATTAGAAGGCCCAGTGCACGCCGATTTCCGCGCACAGATCTCATCACCTCATCCAAATCAAAGCCTGTGCCATTATCTTCAACGCCGATAAGAATAACAGAACCTCTTCGTACCAAATTCACATAAATTTCTTTAGCTCCCGAATGCTTGATCGCATTGGTAATACCTTCCTGGATGATCCGGTAAGCCGCAAGTTCCGTTTCAGGATTCATCCTTCCCGGTATATTCTTTGTAAATAAATGAAGGTTCAACCAGCCCTGGCACCTGAGGTTTTCACAAAGTTCATTGACAGCTGCCACCAGGCCCAGGTCATCAAGAACGCTGGGCCGGAGCCCTGCAGCAATTCCCTTTACTTCACGGATACTTGTAACCGCTTTTCGCCTTGCTGATTCCAGCCTTTCCAGAATACCCTCTGCCGAGCCCACCTTTTCAATGGCCATCTCCAGATCCATTTTCAATGTTGTCAGTGTCTGGCCGATTTGATCATGAAGTTCCATGGCAAAATTACGCCGGTCTTTCTCAAGCAGATTGATCAAATCCCTTGAAAGTTGTTTCCTTTCCATATGTTCTTTATAAAGAATTTCGTTAGATCTGTGTAATTCAATTTCGGCCCTTTTCTGTTCGGTGATATCCCTGGAAAAAACAGCCACGCGTTTGACCTTTTCGTCCTTGTCGAAAATCGGGAAAAATTGGTTGTCAAATACGCGACCGTCTACGGTGTTGACAAATCTGACCGGTTTCCTGCTTTCGAGAACCGCCTCGAACATGGCATCAACGGTTTCATCCGCCCCGAAGGACATCAAATCCCGAGCCCTCCGGCCGATTAATTCTCCGACATCCCGCCCCATGCGCTGAGCCCATGTTCGGTTGATGTCAAGAATGATCCTATCCCGATCAAGCAGGGCAGCCTTTTCAGAGGTGGCATTAAGAAGCGCTCGCGCCGTTTCCTCGCTTTCCCGTAACGCTTCAAGTGCAAGTTTTTCTTCGGTGATATCGACAATGATCGCTTCAAGAAACGCATTTTCAGGGTAAAGGCGTCCGGTGTAACGCAGCCATATCGGTGTACCGTCACGCCTTGTCAACTGCGACTCGACGTTTCTGATTTCAAGATGCTCGAGGCTTGAGGCTATCATGGCTTCGAGCGCCCCCGGCTCGACAAAATGTTCGGAAAGTTTATACTCCCTCATGAGTGCGAAGCGGTCATAGTAGCCGAACATTTCAGCCACACGATCGTTAGCCTCTAAAATTCGGCCTTCCGGTATTGAGGTCCGGATAAACCCCACCTGAGCGTGATTGAAAAATGTTCGGAAACGTCCTTCGGCTTCGGCCATCTCATCACTCCCCTGTTCTCTTCCAGCATTTAAGGGCGAACTCCCAAACCTGACGATCTCGCAAAAAGTCGAAACAACCATGTCCCTCGGGGTCAACTTTAAGTTTACCAAAACCCGGACTCGAAAACCAGCTGCCGAAAACGGGGCGACTTGAATTTTGATGTGGCGGAACCGCGAGGGGTGATTATATTTGTTCACGTTTTTCTTTGCAGCATGTGCAATACATCCGCAAAGCTCAAGATAAAAAAACACCGGTAAAGTACTATACCCTGTAGAGGCCTGTATGCACAGTTCTGATAAATCTTTGTGGTCAGCTTTCAGTTCGATTAAACTGGCTGTCGTATTGTTAATTTTGATCGCCTTGACCTCGATTGCAGGCACATTACTCCCCCAGCACGAGGGCGCTGCGCAGTTTATCAGCGGGCTGAATCCGGCCGTCCAAAGCATATGGCGCTTCATGGGCCTCGGCGACCTATATCATTCGTGGTGGTTCCGGCTCTTGCTTTTAGCGCTGGCCTTGAACTTGACCGTCTGCACCGTCAAACGGCTTCCCGGTGCGATCAGGATTTATCGAACGCCACTCAAAGCGGATATGCAGAAGCCATTCGAAAACCTTCCGGCGGATCAAACCGTTTCTTTCGCCGGCACTGCCACCGAAGCATCCAAAAAGGTTTCCGGCATTCTGAATAAGCGTTACTCCCGCACTGACTATAAAGAATCAGGTGGCGGTCTCTTTTTCGCAGCTGAAAAAGGCCGTCTTTCCATTTTCGGGGTCCACATGGTTCATGCAAGTGTTCTGTTGATATTGGCAGGAGCGCTGATAGGATCCTTCCTGGGTTTCCAGGCATATGTCAACATCCCCGAAGGTAGCGCAATTGATACCGTATACCTCCGATCAACAAAAGAGCCTCTGAACCTTGGCTTCGTTGTGCAATGCAACGCTTTCAATGTCGAATTTTACGAAACCGGCCTACCGAAAGAATACCGGTCGGAACTCATTTTCATATCCGGAAACTCCGAGCCTGAAAAACGGGTGGTCAGGGTAAATCATCCAGTCGTTTATAACGGCGTCACCTTTTACCAGGCCACCTACGGCACCATGCCCGGAGGGGTGGTTCGATTGAAGGCTGCAAGGATTGACGAACCCGGCCTGGAAGAAATTTTTGAAGCGGCCCCGGGCGTCGAGACCCCACTGGCGGGCGGGGATGGCACGGTCCGAGTCCTGGACGTACGGGATCGATTTATCGATGAGGGAGCCGCCGTGCTTTTATCCGTCGATACTCCAGGGGAAAAAGAAATAAAATTCTGGATTTTCGAAAATCCTGAAGCCGTAAGATCCAGGCTGCCGGCACCGATGGCTCTTTCCCGCAAGTTTGATCCTTCGGCCGCCGAGCCCTTCCATTTTGAATTCGTGGACATGGAGCGGCGTTATTACACCGGATTGCAGGCTAATAAAGACCCCGGTGTACCGCTGGTATGGATTGGATTTATAGTGATGATAGCGGGTTTTCTGCTTGCATTCTTTCATCCCCATCGAAGGATGCGCGTAAAGATTATGCCGGCACGCGGAGAAGCGTCGATAAGCATCACCGGCTGGTCCAAAAGAAATCCAATCGGCCTGGAACGTGAGATCCAGACGGTACTCTCGGAAATCGCTCGAGGGGTTTAAACCCGCGGAAGGAAGCATATATGATCAACAACATTATTTTTGGATATATAACATTTTTTTATTTCGGGGTTTTCATACTTTACCTGCTGATGCTGTTGACCGGACGACGGAGTCCAGGCAGGTTTGCGACAATGATTCTCGTCGCCACCATGATCGCTCATGCTGGTGGTATCTTGCTTAGATGGATCGAGTCCTACAAAATGGGCTTCGGACGTGCACCATTGTCCAATCTGTACGAATCGCTGGTATTTTTTTCCTGGACGGTTGCCCTAGTTTATTCGCTTTTCGAACGTCGGACAAAAAATAAGTCGCTGGGTGTATTTGCCTCATTGATTGCCTTTCTAGCAATAGCTTATGCATCATTTTCTCCATCCATCAACGACCGGATCCAACCTTTGATTCCAGCACTTCAGAGCAATTGGCTGATCAGTCATGTAGTGACATGCTTCCTTGGCTATGCGGCATTCGCCCTTTCTTTCGGCCTCAGCATCATATACCTGATAAAATCTGATAGATCGATTGACCGAGCCCCTGAAGACTCCCAGGCTTTCCGGTTCCCGGACCACAAAGTTATCGATGAATTGAACCATCAAATGGTGGCTTTCGGTTTCATAATGCTCACGCTGGGCATAATCACAGGTTCGGTTTGGGCGCATTCGGCCTGGGGGAGTTACTGGAGCTGGGATCCGAAAGAAACCTGGTCCCTTATCACATGGTTGGTCTACGCGGCCGTGCTTCATTCGAGATTCACCAGGGGATGGCGTGGCAAACGCATTGCCTTGATGAACATATTCGGTTTTGCATGCGTTTTATTCACCTATTTCGGCGTCAATTACCTCGCGGGCCTTCACAGCTATGCAACATGACCGAACGGTACTGACCCCTAAATCCACCTTTGATATTTCTCATCGAGAAATTAGATGGTGGATCAGGGTACCCTATTCACGCTTGACCCGGTGGTGTACTTCTTCTATACTTGCGCTAATTCGATCTGCGGGCCGCACGTTGAAATTCAACCAATTAGAAGTGGAAACAAAGCGGTTTTTTCCAAAGCCCGGATTTTTCAGTACCCTACCGTGACCCGCATCACATTTGATCAGGGCCGGAAAATCCGCTTTTCGTTCCGCCGATGGAGAAAAATGACTACTTACCGAGCAACACCCATTACAGCCGCCTGTGTATTTTTCTTGACACTTGTTTTGACGGCCGGTTGCGCGCCAGAACGCTACATAGTAGCAGATGGTGAGCAAAAAGCTCTTTCCGGACTCTCATCACAAAGCGCAGACCGTGATGGTTCCTCTTCGGGAGAGTCGAAGCGGTTAGAGAATTATGAAAAACATGGGACCACGACACATGGTGATTCTTCGAGGGCACTGCTGGATGACGCGTCTTCTTCCCCACACGCATCAACTACTCCAGGAGAACAGGGAAACCAGTACTTCCTCGACTCCGCGATGGGGTTCTACCAGGCAGGCTATGAATTCTGGGAAGAGGGAGATATTGAAAACGCTCTGGATTCCCTTGATCAAGCCTATTCTCTTATTCTGAAAGTAGACCCCGAACAGGACCCGGTAATCCTTCAGCAGCGCGACGACCTCCGCGTAACCATAGCAAAAAGAATAATAGAGGTTTATGCCTCCAGGTTCACGGCGGTCAACGGGTCTCACCAGGCGATTCCCCTTGTTATGAACAGCCATGTTCAGAAAGCTCTTGACCTTTTCAAAGGAAAACACCGGAAATTTTTTATAGATTCATACATCAGATCCGGTAAATTCCGCCCCTTCATCGTAGCCTCCCTTAAAGAAGCCGGCCTCCCGGAAGAGCTATCATGGCTGCCGCTCATCGAAAGCGGGTTCAAAGTGCGGGCATTGTCTCGTGCCAGAGCCCTCGGACTCTGGCAGTTCATTGCATCCACCGGTTACAAGTTCGGCTTAAAACGCGACCACTGGATCGACGAACGGATGGATCCGGGAAAAGCGACCTTGGCCGCTATTAACTATCTCAAAGAACTCCACCAAATTTTCGGGGACTGGACCACAGCCCTAGCAGCCTATAACTGCGGAGAAGGGCTGGTGCTTAGAAGGATCCGAACCCAGAAAGTAAATTACCTTGATAATTTTTGGGATCTCTACAAACGCCTACCGTCCGAAACCGCCTTCTATGTGCCGAAATTTCTGGCTGTGCTTCATATCGTTAACAATCCGGAAGCACACGGCTTCGACCTACCGCCGGTGGATGAAAAGATACCTGCCGAAACTGTACAAATGAACAAGCAGGTGAAGGTTTCGACGATTGCGAAACACATCGGTGTACCCGCAGATAAACTCATGGAACTCAACGCTGAACTCAGGCAGGGCACAACCCCTCCCCGCCCTTACGATATCAAGGTGCCATCAGGAAAAGGCCAATTGTTGCTGGCTAAGCTGGAAGATATACCGACATGGTCCCCACCGGTTCCAGCCTTTGCGACTCACAGGGTAGCCCGGGGAGAAACCCTTTCCAAAATTGCGAGAAAATACGGCACAAGCGTACGCAGCATAAAGGCGATGAACAGGATTTCCAATTCCAATATCATAAGGATCGGCTCCAGATTGAAGATCCCGACATCCGCTTCAAGGGCTTCTTTGGCGGCGGCCCAGGGTAGTGGCAAGAAGGTTTCTTCCAGACAGACTTTCGTCACCCACAAGGTGGCGCGGGGTGAAACGCTTTCGACCATCGCCAGAAGATACGGCACAAGCGTCCGAGATATAATGAACGCAAACCACCTTTCCAGCACCAACATGATAAGGGCCGGAGCAAGATTGAAAATTCCGGCGTCCGGAAGTCGCGCATCTACGCCTGCAAGGCCCTCCAAATATGTCGTCAGGAAAGGCGACTCTTTATGGCTGATAGCACAACGTTTCGGAACCACAGTCAATGCAATACAAACTGCCAACGGACTCAGAACCACCAGCATCAGCATAGGGCAGACACTTAACCTGCCCGCAAGAAGCGCCTCGGGTGCATCCAAGAAAGCAACGGCCACCCCCTATATGGTCCGCAAGGGAGATTCCCCTTACATCATCGCACAAAAGTACAGGATGGATCTTTCTGATTTTCTACGGCTGAACAAACTGACACCCCGAAGTACGATCTATCCGGGGCAAAAACTGCTGGTTAAAGCAGATTAATTTCCGTCCGGCGAATGCCGGACGGAAAAGTTCATTTTATCCATTAATCTTCAAGCATCGGTATTCCATACGGCCCTTCTTCTATAAACGCCATGGAAGGGGGTTTCCCTGCAAATTTTGGATGGTTGGCAGCATAAATCACGGCATTCTGAATCATCGCTTCGGCTTTATCTCTTTCGGTCTTGTAACCTGCTTCAACATCGATGAAATCCCATCCATTCTGTCCGGGTATAATGTGGTAGTTTTCTGGGGTTATCTGCGGAGCACAATAAATCATGCCCTCTTCTCCAACTTTCCTGATCGGTTTACCCCACATCTCGGGCTCCCACTGATCCTTGGTGAATTTCCAGCTGGGATGCTGCATAATATCCAGAAAACCCTGGGGGCCCAGGATCTTAAACAGATGCAGCAATGTAAGATATTCCTGGGAGCCTATCGGGCGGACATCGCAGTTATTCGCCGCTATCAACATGAAACCCTTGTCCTTGACCGCCGGTATCGCACCCACGGCCGCCTTTACGCTTTGATAATGATCGCGCCCGACATAACCTGCATGGGTGAGTACAATGTCGAAGGATTCCTGGATCGGAATCTTCACGAACTCGTTCATGGCCTCGAAGGCGGCCTCGTGCGCCTTGAAAAGATCGCCGGCGTAAACCCCGGTTATTGAAAGGGTGTGGTCAAGAGTGGTTGATATCATGAAGTCCACACCAACGGTCTCCGCCACTTCCACGGCTTCCTGATGGCATGGATTTCCCTCCAGAACCAGGTTCGTCGAATTTGGATGCTCCAGGAATTCGACACTGTGGAACTTCTCTATGGTCTTGGTATTGACAAGCGCAGGACAAACGGCCTTCCTTCCGCCGGAAATGCCGGTCATAAAATGGGCTTCAACCAACCCTGACACAATTTTTACATCTGAATCATAAAAAACCCTATTCAAATAAACCTCGGTGTCTTTGCTCGTTTTAGCAGCCAGCACAAGGCTCGACCAGTCTTCGCAGTCGTGATCCACAATCCGGTAATTGTCGACAATATCCTGACCGTACATGCGGATGCGTTCTTCGAGCGTGCTGGGCCTGTGCATACCGTTTCCAATCACTAGCACGATGTTCGTCCTAACCACCCCGGCACGTTCGATTATTTCCATCAGCGGCTGAAGTATTCCGCTTTCCCCGCTGTAAGGGACAGGCCTGGTTATATCAGAAACCGTAATGCAAACTGTCAAATCCTGAACCGGCTTATTCAGCTTTTCAGCCTTGTTCCGTATTATCTCCGAAAGCCGCGGAGACCCTATTGGGTTTTCGAGTGCAGCTGCAATCTCGTTTTTCGAACTGGCCAGGCACGGCATAGGCTTCATTTTGAGGCTTTCACACCCGGCGGGGACGGACACATCCAGGAACTCTTCCCCGAATTCGACTTGGATCCGCTTCCAGTTTCCAGTGTCCGCTCCGGCTATTATACGGGCCACATCTTCTCTCATCGGCAATCCTCCAAAATGTTGTTACAAATAACGGCGGCAAGCTGGTTTCCATCCGGAAATGGTCCTTTTGCCCACTGTGTTTAAACACCAATACGGGCAGGCGGCCGAACCCTATTTTCAGGCCGCTTGCCCGAAGGTATTACACCTATAATATCTGTATATGGATAATATGGTAACGTGTAGATGGGTGTCAACTATGAACTGGAACCCCGTCAACGACGCCGACAAGAAAGATTTTGACAGGAACGTTCTTCAGACAGATCGCACTTTAAAAGCGCTCCCACACTGCCGTATGAGAATTTTGTTTTTAATGTTCTGTGGGAGCGGATTGTATCCGCGAAATCCTCTTGCCCGGTTCAATACCCCGGAGGGGTCAGCACAGCGAATTTAACTGGGCTTGTCCGCTTCAAGACCCGAAAAGATTTTGCATCGCGCCAAGTCGCCTGCGGCGCAATTCAAGATTCCAAATTTTTTCCTGAAGACGTTAAACGCTTGTAGGAGCGACGTCGATCTCCCCTACCTTCATCTCTCGTTGTCGTTGTCGTAATCGTTGTCGTAATCGGCTGTTTTTCAGGTAGTTCTTTTTTCCTCCAGCTAACAGCTAATGGCTAATCCCTCATGTTCTGTGGGAGTAAAGAATCGAGGTCGGGGTCCTATCGGGGTCGAGTTTAGATCCCGGATGGACCCTAAGTCTATTCCATTTCCCTGTCCCGCAAGATTCTTCTCAGCACTTTTCCTACCGGGGTTTTCGGGATTTCATCAATGAACTCCACCTCCCGGATTTTCTTATACGGGGCAATTCTCTCTGCGCAGAAGGAAACAAGCTCTTCTTTGCTGACACTGCTTCCCGGATTCAACACAACATAGGCTTTCGGAATTTCTCCGGCGGAAGGATCCGGCTTCCCTACAACAGCGCATTCCTTGACCGACGGGTGCTCATATATCGCCGCCTCCACCTCGGCAGGCGCTATTGTATATCCTTTATAGAGAATCGTTTCTTTTTTACGATCAACGATACTGAAATAGCCCTCATCGTCTATCACGGCAAGGTCCCCTGTATAAAGCCAGCCGTCGCGCAAAATTTCTGCGGTTTCCTCCGGCGCGTTCAAATAACCTTTCATTACCTGAGGACCCCTTATCACGAGTTCCCCGATTTCCCCGGGCGGCATTTCCATCACGCCATTCAGCTGATCCACGATACGGGCATCCGTATCGATTACCGGAATTCCGATGGTTCCGGTCTTGATTTTTCCCGGGGGAGAGCTGTGAGTTTCGGGCGAAGCCTCACTCAAACCGTAACCCAGAACCATCTCCACTCCGGCAATCCGTTCCCACCGCTCCCTGATCTCGGGCGCAACCGGCATGGCTCCTGCCTTGACATATTTAAGGCTCGAAATATCATACTTTTCTATCAGCGGGTTAAGCGCCAGCGAGGCAAAAAGCGAGGCAGCCCCGTAAAGCACCGTGGCTTTCTCACGTTCAATGGTCTCCAGCAGTTCCTTCGCATCGAAACGCGGGATGATCAAAACCTTTGATCCACAATACACCGGAGAATTGACACAGGTAGACCCTCCCCAGCTATGGTAGAAGGGCAAAAGCCCTATAACAACGTCGTTTTCGGTCCATCCGAACCAATCGACATTCTGCAAAGCGTTGGCGACGAGATTTTTGTGGGTGAGCATCACCCCTTTCGGTAAACCTGTGGTGCCACCGGTATACACGATAACCGCCACATCTTTTCGGGGATCTCCACTGAAAACCGGGGGGTCCGGCCTATAATCCGAAAAAACCTTATCAAGACTTAAAGCACCCTCGGCTTCGCCATCCACGACGATTATGTGTTCGACGGAGCTACCGGCTGTATTCCCGGCCACCAGAGGGTAGCGCTCCATATCGGTGATAACCACTTTGCTCCCGGTATCCCGGAACTGGTGTCTCAATTCGTTCTGCCGATAGAGAGGGTTGGTGGTCGTGACGGTTGCGCCTGACTTGAGTATGCCGTAATAACCCAGGACGAATTCGAGGCCGTTTGGAAGAAACAATATCACCCTGTCTCCGATGCCTACCTGGAAAGAATTCAGGCACGAAGCCAACCTGCTCGAAAGCTCGTCAAGTCGACTGTAGGTCAAATGTCGATCTCTGCACGCAAAGGCGATGCGCTCCGGCCATTTCCGGGCCGCTTCACTTAGAAACCCGAAAAGCGGAATATCGGGGTAATCCAGGTTGACCGGAACATTTTCCGGCCAAACCTTGAACCACGGCCGATCCGCGGGTACTCGATATTTCTCAGGTTGCTCTATTCCGGAATCATTCATCTTTTTCGCCTCCTCAACTCGTGGTTGCACTCTCAGTTCTATTCGTCTTCTTCTGAATCAAAAACACCGCCAGCAATAAAAGGCCACCCGCCGCATTCACCGCGTGGAAAGGCACGAAAAGCGCCAGAGCCGATATCCCCATCAACACCCGATGCATAATTGTGTTGTCCCGTGCCAGGTATCCGACAAGCAACGAAGAAAGGGCCAGCAGCCCGACAGTGCTGCTCAAAACGGCCACCACCACATCGAAAGGCGGGCCGTTCAGCAGCAACGGACGATATGCCATCAGAATCGGGATCACATAAATCCCTGCCGCAGCCGCACAACTGGCCCATGCCGTCGGCATCGCCTTCGACTCGGCGACACCCGCGGCGGCAAAAGATGCCAGCGCAACAGGGGGTGTCACATTGGATGTCTGACTGTACCAGAACACTACCATATGGGCGGTGATAAGCACCATACCCATTTCCATCAGCGCGGGACCGGCCAGGATCACGAGCACAATATAGGCTGCGGTGACCGGGAGTCCCATGCCGAGAAACAGGGCCGCTATACCTACCAGACCGATCGCGATACCCTTTATCCCCCCGGCGAAGGAAAGCACGATGCTCGAAAACTTCAAGCCCAGCCCCGTCAAAGTAACCATGCCGACAATGATGCCCGCAGCCGCGCACGCGGCCGACACCATCACGGCATTGTGAGAACCCTTTTCAAGCAACCTTACAATGTCCCCAAAGCCTATTCTGGTCCCCTTCCGGATAAAGCTCACGGCAACAACGGAGATCACGCCCACGAATCCGACCATCATCGGACTGTAGTGCTTGACCAGGAAAAAAACGAGCACCGCTATCGGAATAAAAAATTGATAACCCGATTTTATCGTATCCCAAAAATCGGGAATGTCTTTTTTACCCAACGGCTTTATCCCCATTTTTTTTGCCCTGAGATGAACGAAACAATAGGTTGCAAAATAATACATACATGCAGGAATTATGGCGATTTTGACTATTTCAAGATACGATGTATTCGTAAATTCCGCCATCAAAAACGCCCCCGCCCCCATGATCGGCGGCATCAACTGGCCGCCTGTAGAGGCTGCAGCCTCGATTCCCCCGGCGACATGAGCCTTATAACCCGTCCTCTTCATCATTGGTATGGTAAAAGAACCCGTGGTTACAACATTGGCCACAGCGCTGCCTGAAACCGAACCCATGAACCCGCTGGCTATGACCGCGGTCTTTGCAGGCCCCCCAGTCATCCGGCCCGTAAGGGAATAGGCAAACTGAGTGAAAAAAGCGCCCCCACCGGTGCCTTCCAAAAAAGAACCGAACAGCACAAAGAGGTATACAAACGTAGCCGCAACGCCCAGTGGTAGACCGAAAAGCCCTTCGGTGGTCAGATACAGCTGACCGATTATTCGATGGATGTTGTAGCCTTTATGACCGAGGACGCCCGGCATGTAAGGCCCCAGGTAGGCATAGAAGACAAACACGATGCATATAATGCTCATAAAACTGCCGATGGCCCTCCTGGCGGCTTCCACCACAAGAATAACAGCAATGATTCCGAGCACTACATCCGGTGTTGTCCAGTTACCCTGCCTCCATATAATCTGATCAAACGAAAAAATAATATATAATACTATAACAAAAGATAGAACAAAAAGAACCAAGTCAAATATTAAATATATATCAAATTTTTCACGGGAAGCCTTACCTGAAACGGGATAATAAAGAAAAACCAATCCCAGGATCAACATCAGGTGAATACCCCGCTGAAACATTGCGGTAAGGGCGCCGAACCCGGCGGTATAAAGTTGAAAAAGAGCCAGGGCCACCGCGATCACGGTGCCGATCAGCGAAAGTAACCCCCTTAGATGTCTCTTTCCGCCAAACTTAACCGTTTCCTTTTTAGTCATATGAGGGCCTCAATTTTGAAATCAGCGAAAACACCGCTGGACGCATTTCCATGTGAACATCCAATAGCTTACCTTCGGCCAGATCGGTAAGATTCACTTCCATTTCCCCGGTTATAAGCTTATGGTCCACACCCCGCGAACCAACTCTCAACAAAAAATTTCCGACAGGTTTTTCTATTTCCTTAATCCATGTCCACTCGCCATCTCCTATGACATGACCATGACCTTCCCAGTGTCCCATGCCTGCCCCGAACATCACGAAATACATTTCCTCCAGAAAAACGCCATGTTCTTTCTTCAGGCTGAATATTTCGCATACAGGCTTAATATCCACAGAATGCATGTAGCATATTTTAAATTTTTCATCCCAGGGCAAGGGGATTTTTACGACAGGCGTCTGTGACTGCACATCGGTGCATACAAGCCACGGGCCGGGCCACGACAGGAGGGCGACCAGCACGGCCCCCGCCAGAATAATGGTCACCCTCTTCATGGTCTGCACTACTTTTTCGGAATTAAATGATCGGGTATTGTGACGCCCACTTCTTTAAAATATTTGGCTGCACCTGGATGAAGTGGGATCGGAGAAGCTTTAATTGCATTTTCCGGGGTGGTGAATTTTGCGAAAGGATGAATTTTTTCAAGATAGTCTTTATGCTCGAATATCGCTTTGACCAGGGTGTAAACCCTGTCTACACTCATATCGGCGTTGCATATCACGGTATTCCATACCGATGGGTTCTTCACCGGATAGTCCTGCCCTTTGTATATGCCCGCCTCCAGTTCGAACGGGGAATAAAAAGGATACATGCCGCATATCTTTTCGATGTCCTCCTGACTGAAAGGTATCAGTACGATGTCCCTGGTGGTAGCAAGATCCATGATGGAAGAAGTAGGGGCGGCCACATCCCAAAGCCCGACGTCTATCGTTCCGTCCTTCAATGCATTTGCAGTTTCCGTGAAGGAGAGGCGATGAACCTTGAAATCATCGTACGAAATACCCAGGGCTTTGAAAACCAAATTTGTCTTGAATTCGGTTCCGCTTCCGGGTGCACCGACAGACACCCGCTTTCCCTTAACATCGTATACGCTCTTTACACCGGAGTCCTTCAGCGCCACGATATGAAAATGGTGGGGATACATCTGGAACATGGCAAGAATTTTTTGAGGCTTGCCCTCGAAACGTCCCTCGGCGTTATATGCCTGATATACAGCGTCGTTCATCGCCTCGCCGGTAAGGGATTCCGCCCTGTTGACCAGGCGGATGTTTTCAACGGAGGCTCCCGTGACCTCGGCAGCGGCTTCAACACCGGGCACATACTTTGTCCATATTTCCGCTACACCACCCCCGTAAGGATAATAAACACCGCCCGTTCCACCGGTCGCGATCGAAATGTATTCGGTTTTGGCATCTGCAGCAACCGGAGCAAAAATAAATGTTGTAACCGCCAGACAAACTGCCAAACACAAAATTTTCCTGATCTTCATAACTCCGCCTCCTTTTGGTTTAAAAACAAGATTCTTCATAAACGGCACCATGCCGTCGCTCGAAAGTTAATTTGAAGGTTTAAGCTTGTTATTAAATCAACTACGCAGCACAGATTTAGAGAATCAGAAAGAAAAAATCGGAGCCAGTTTTGCCGCAGATAGATGGAAAAGAGCCTGGATACCACGCCAGCTGTTTCCGCCGGATTAAAAGCCGTCACGACCCATCACCAAACACGTTCCTTATTTGAATTTTAGAACATTTAGTTTTTGTGTCAAGTATTTTTAATAATTTTGTAGGGAGATTGACCCCTACCGATGATTCTTCACCAAATGAATGACGTCTTTAAGTTCGTTGACAATCCAGTCCGGAGGAGGATCGTCTTTCCAGGGGCACGGTGCACAATTTGTGACGAGTGCGGTCAATGCACCGGCAGCCCTTCCCGCCAGCACGTCAAAGCGGAAGTCTCCCACAAGCAGCAGGTTCGAGATGTCTATCCCCATTAAACGAGCTGAAAGCACCACACCGGCCGGGTCCGGTTTAGGCGGGGCATCTTCGCGGCATACGATGACGGAAAAATCATTCTTTGAAATTCGCCCGAGGCGTGAAATCGTCACATCCACGGACGTTCGGCAATTCCTGGTTACAATCCCAAGCGGAACAGAGAGGCTGCGCAGGGTCCTCACACATTCCTCCGCTCCTTCATTGGGTTCAGCCACCGCGGCCGCCTCCAGCTCTATGGACTCCAGCATCTCCTCCAGCCGGGACTTTTCCTGCGGCTCTAATCCGGCCAGGAACTCAAGTATCGCTGAATCCTGCGGGCAGCCAAGCGTACGCTTTATGGCAGGAAAATCCAATGCGCCCGGTCGTGTCAAGGTCCCGTCAAGATCGAACAATACAGCTCGAATATCTCCCATCTACTCCCCCGTCGAAAAATTTTAGTACAATATCGTACCAATTTTTCCATTGCAAGTTTTATGAAATCGTAAAAAGTACCATCCCCGCCTTATCGGCGTCGGGATCGGTATCGGGATCGAAAAAATCGCCGGTCAACTTCCGATACCGACGCCATTTCGTTGTCAGGAAGGAATCTCCGGACGCCAGTCCTTTAGAACCCACAATAACAACACCAGCCCGGCAGCGGTCAGAAAAACGGAAACCACCGAAATACCGGCGATTCCCCCTGCCTGCCAAACGTTCCCTCCTAGCAGCGCACCGAAGACCCTGCCGATGCTGGCAGCGGCCATAAACCCTGCCATCATCGTCGCCCGCGCGCCCGGAAGCAGTTCGGTGCTGACCGAAATGGCGCATACCACGGAAATCTCAACGCCCACGAAAACGATAAACAGAAAAAAAAGCGCCACGGAAAGGCTTTCGGCGAAAGGCACGAGCCCGTAACCCGCGCATGCCACGATCAATCCGGCCGTGAGGGCTTTCTTGAGTCCGATCCTGTCCCCGAAAAAAGCGGTGAAACCTTCACCGGCGAGTTCAGCGATTCCTATCACCGAGGTGGAAAATCCGAGAGCGACGAGGCTCAAATGAAACCCCTCCTCGAGCCACGAACCGTAAATGACGAAAAAATTATCGTTTGCGACGCTCAGGAGAAAAACCATGCCAAGGACTCCCGCCGCCGGTCGATACCTGAAAAGTGCAGCCCATGACTGGAAAAGATGCATGAGAGCTTGACCCGTCTGTTTGTCCGTCTGATCCCGGTCAAACAACAACGGGAGCAAAATGCTGCCCGCGAGCCCCATGAAGCCAAGAAAAAGAAACGAAGAACGCCATCCGAAACGTTCCATCAGAAGGCCTAGAAAAGGGATTCCGATAAATGAACTTCCGGCCCACGCGGTCTCCATAACCCCAACGGCCAGTCCCCGGCGACTGAACGGCACCCGGGCACCCACATAGGCCTGCAGTGCTGGATCGAATATGCTTTTTCCAAGGCCAGCCATGAAAAGGCCGACCAACACCATCAAATAACATGGAAATATACCGGCCCCGGTCATACCGACGGCGAGCAATACCAGCCCGGCCACCATCATCGTGCGGTAACCCCACCTGTCGCTCAACGGCCCGAACAACAGGCTCATCAGGCCGGTCACCTGGTTGAGGGCGATCAGCGAGGTGATTGCAGTCAACGGCACACCAAGCCCGCGGCTAAGCGCCGGTGCGAAAGGATAAATAAAACGGCGCGCCGTGTTTAAAAACAGCCTGAAGACCGTCGCTGAAGCCACCTGGAAGGTCAAGCGACCCGAGGTTTCCTTTTCATCTGCAGACGCATTCAACGGGGGGCACCTTTACCTGATCTATAAACGAAACGCGGAGGCGAAATCCTTGCCTCCGCCTCCGCGCGGTTCTGGTCAAAATAAAACTTCTAACCGAAGACCACTTCAGAATGAAATCTATACGAGTTCCAGAATAGTCGCCATCCCCTGCCCTCCCCCGATACAAAGGGAGGCAAGGCCCAATTCGTGGCCCTCACGCCTCATCTGCCCGAGCAGCGTCAGGATGATCCTCGCCCCGGTGCAGCCGATCGGGTGCCCGATCGATATACCGCTTCCGAGAACATTGGTTTTCTCCATATCGCAGTCGAGTTCTCTGACGCACGCGATGGCCTGTGAAGCGAAGGCCTCGTTCAATTCGAGGACACCGAAATCCTTGATGCCGAGTTTTTCCCTGGAAAGAATCCTGCGTACGGCAGGTATCGGGCCAAGTCCCATAAAAGCCGGGTCCACCCCACCGCTCGAAGTCGCACGTATCCTGGCAAGGGGCTTAAGCCCAAGTTCTTTGGCCCTTTCATCGGACATCAAAAGCATGGCGGCCGCTGCATCGTTTATTCCGGAGGCGTTTCCGGCGGTCACCGTGCCGTTTTTCTTAAATGCCGGCCTCAACCCGGCCATTTTTTCAACGGATGTATCCATCGGACGCTCATCGGTGTCAAACACCAGAGGATCACCTTTTCGCTGCGGAATGACGACCGGGACTATTTCTTCCTTAAACATTCCGGCCTGGATCGCACGCCTGGCCCTTTGGTGGCTCAGCGCCCCCAGTTCATCCTGCTCCCTGCGGCTGATGCCGTATTTCTCGGCGATATTTTCCGCCGTGATCCCCATATGATAGCCGTTGAAAATCTCGAAAAGACCGTCAAACACCATTAAATCAACGAGTTCGGCATTGTTCATCCGGGCTCCCCATCTGGCGGCCGGAAGTGCATACGGAATCAGGCTCATGTTTTCCATCCCGCCCGCAAGCACAATATCGGCTTCTCCGCTCCGGATCATCTGCGCACCGAGCGAAACGGCCTTCATGCCTGATGCACAAACTTTGTTCACGGTAAAGGCCGGGGTTTCCTTTGGTATGCCGGCCCGCACAGAGGCCTGACGGCCCACGTTCTGCCCCTGTCCGGCTCCGACCACGTTTCCCATGATAACCTCATCAACACTTACTGCGGGAAGGGATTCGTCATAGTCGTATGCGTCCTTCTCGATATCTGTCAGGCCACTGTCCTTGAGAGCATCCGGCTGAAACGCCTTCGACTCATCCGATGCTACGGGCCTTACTCCAGCCCTTTTGAGGGTCTCTTTTAAAACCAGCGAGCCCAGTTGAACCACCGGAGTGGATTTGAGCGTACCGCCGAAACTCCCCACAGGTGTTCTCGCTCCTGAAACGATCACCACTTCTGCCATACTCTGTCACCTCCCTGTTTGTGTGGTTGATCCCCCTCACGCTTCGTTGTAAACAACCAATGTCACGGCCTCGCCGCCTCCGAGGCACAAAGAGGCCTGGCCGATCCTTGCCCGGCGCGATTTCATTGCATAAATAAGTGTGGTAAGCACTCTTGCCCCGCTCGCCCCTATGGGGTGTCCAAGGGCAACGGCGCCTCCGTTTACGTTGACCTTTGCCGGATCGAGGCCCAGTTCGCGGTTTATTGCAACCGACGAAGTGCTGAAAGCTTCATTGATTTCGTGGATGTCAATATCCCCTAAATCGAGGCCGTCCTTTGCCAGCACCTTCGGAATGGATTTCAACGGGGCGACGAGCACATATTTCATATCCAGCCCGGACGCCCCCTGGGCTCCAACACGCACCAAAGGCCGACAACCGAGCTCTTCAGCCTTTTCCCGCGACATCACCACCAGAGCGGACGCTCCGTCGCTTATCTTGGAGGCGTTTCCGGCGGTCACGATCCCGTCTTTCTTGAATGCCGGACGCAACCGGCCGAGGCCTTCTTCCGAGGTTCTAGGCTCCCTGAAGGGAATTTCATCCCTGTCAAAATGCACCGTTTTCCCTTTGCGGCCGGGGACCTCAACCGGTACAATCTCATCCTCGAACCGCCCGGCCTCCACAGCAGCCCAGCTCTTACGGTATGATTCAAGCGCGAATTCATCGCTATCCCGGCGGGTTATACCATACTTCTCGGCTACCAGCTCGGCACTCATACCCATGTGGAAATCATTCACATGGTCCCAGAGCCCATCCCGAACCATTCCGTCGATGACGGAGCCGTTGTTCATTCGGTACCCGGTCCTTGCCTTGTCAAGCATATACGGACACATGTTCATGTTCTCCTGGCCCCCGGCGACCACAACATCGGCATCACCGCACATTATAGCCTGAGCGGCCAGCATCACCGCCTTAAGACCGGAACCGCACACCTTGTTGACGGTTATGGCGCCGACTTCCCACGGAAGCCCCGCCCTTACCATGCTCTGCCTGGCCGGATTTTGACCCTGACCGTGCGGCAGCACACAGCCCATTATAACCTCGTCGACGACATCCGCGCTGATGCCGGCTCTGCGGATAGCCTCGTTTATCACCAATGCACCCAAATCCACTGCGGACACCCTGGAAAGAGCTCCACCGAAATCACCTACAGGGGTTCTACAAGCGCTAGCAATCACCACATCTGTCATCGTTTTCTCCCTTCAAAAAATATAAAAATATTCGCATTTATATATTTAAATAACATTAAGAGTCAAGCCATTTGCCGTTTTCAAACCTCTTGACAAACCCCTATTTCGCTGGCAGTGTTCACTTGGAAAACTTGGCATACTGGACCTGCCTTTTCATTGGAATCACCATTTAAAAAAAGGGAACAAGGATGAACACGATAGCACAGGAACTTAATGCCGTGATAAGAGCCGCTAATGAACATATCTATGAAATGCTCTCCAATAACGGCAAGGAATTGTTTTTTCCAAAAGGCATCTTGACTCAGGGGGCGGAGGCCAAAGAAAAGGCTCACAAGTTCAATGCCACAGTCGGGATGGCTACCGAGAACGGCCGCATAATGAACCTGCCCACGATCATGGGTATGCTGCCGTCTTTCACCCCGGAGCAGGCCCTCACCTACGCTCCTTCATTCGGGATAATGCCCCTGCGGCAGGCCTGGCGTGAAGCGGAATACAGGAAGAATCCGTCTCTCGAAGGCAGTGAGATCAGCCTGCCGATCGTAACCAATGCACTTACCCATGGCTTGAGCATCATCGCCCGTATGTGGGTGGACGCGGGGGATGTCGTGCTTTTGCCCGATAAGATCTGGGGCAACTACAACCTTATCTTTCAAGTGCTGGAAGGCGCAAGGATCGAACGATTTCCCTTTTTCGACGACCGTATGAAGTTCAATCTGAAGGCGTTCGATGCCGCCGTACGCAAGCATGGAAAGAAAAACCAAAAAATAATCGTGATCCTCAATATTCCCAACAACCCAATCGGTTATACAGTTACCGAAGCCGAGGCGGACGGGATCGCCGCATCACTTGAAGCAGCGGCTGAGGAGGGGATAAATGTTATAGCCGTAGCCGACGATGCCTATTTCGGCCTGGTCTACGAAGAAGGCGTGCTGAACGAATCTATTTTCGCCCGCATACAGGGGCGACATCCCCGTCTGATGGCGGTAAAAGTTGATGGTGCCACAAAAGAAGACCTTGTCTGGGGCCTCAGGATTGGTTTCTTGACCTACGGGGTTGTCTTCAAAGGAGACACCCGATCCGCCTATGAAGCGCTCGAGAAAAAAACCGCCGGTGCGGTGCGGGGAAGTATTTCAAATGTATCTCATCTTGGACAGGAAATCATGCTCAGGGCGCTTGAAAATCCGGGATTTGCAGCCGAAAAGCGAGAGAAGTTCAACCTGATGAAGGACCGGGCCGTCGAGGTCAAACGGGTCCTTTCAAACCCTGCCTACTCCGATGCCTGGGATGTTTACCCGTTCAATTCAGGGTATTTCATGTGCCTTAAAATCAAAGGGGTTGATGCTGAGGCGCTCCGCCTTCACCTGCTGGAAACCTACGGTGTCGGTGTGATCTCAATAGATGAAACGGATGTGCGCATCGCTTTTTCGTGTATAGACAGGGAAAATATCCAGGAACTCTTCGACACCATTTACCGTGCAGTCAAAGATCTGCAGCGGTGAATGAAAAAATGATGGGATCGTGAAAACGGCAGGGAGAAAATTTCAAATGGGAAGTCCTGAAGAAGGTGAAATGGAAATCTATCTGCGGCCGACCTTCACTATTGACTGCGACCGCGAAAGTATTACAGCACGGGCCGTACAAGTGACAGAGGGTTGTTCCGATGATATAGAGAAAGCCGTTGCTCTATTTTATTTTGTCAGGGATTCAATCCGCTACAATATTTTTATGATTTCAGTATTCGAAGAGGATTTCCGGGCTTCAAAGGTTCTTGAATGGGGTAAAGGTTATTGCGTCCAGAAGGCTGTACTATTGACCGCACTTGGAAGAGCCGTCGGCATTCCCACCCGCATGGCCTTCGCTAAAATAACCAACCATCGTACCCCCCCTCATATCTATAAAAAGTTGGGGGTGAACACCTTTCCCAGACATGGGTATAATCAATTTTTTTTAAGTGGACGGTGGGTAAGCGCGGCCGCAACATTCGACAAAAACCTCTGCGACAAAAACGGTCTGCCTGTGGTTGAATTCGACGGAAAAAACGATGCGATGCTTCCTGAAACAGATCTACGCTGGCAGCCCTATATTGAATACATTGAAAAATTCCCGCCTGCAGAGGATCTTCCGTTCGAGTGGATCGCCGAAAGAATCACCAGGATCGTGGGCACCAACAAGCGGCCTTGGTTAAATAAACAGGATGATGTCGGCTTCTCCAAAACTCCTTCCTGATTTTTTTATTCAATCAGTTAGCCACCCCCATATCATACATGAGAAACCGACCCGGCTTCGCAGCCGCCGGGTTCGGGGTATATTCAACCGGTTCAGTTCCTTTGCTGAAGGCCTGGCGGACCGGCTTGCCTTTCGTGTATTTGCTTGCAAGAAGTCCGGAATCAGGGTCTATGTTTGCAAACATGACTCCCTCCGGCACCTCGAAATCAACGACGGGCATTCCATCCAGCACATTCTTCATAAATTGCAGCCAGATCGGAGCAGCGGCCCGGGAACCGGTCTCCCCCTTGCCCATCGAAGCCGGATCATCATAGCCGACCCAGACGCCTGTCACAAGTTCAGGGGTGTATCCCATGAACCATGCATCCTTCAAATCATTGGTGGTGCCCGTTTTCCCTGCGGCGGGCATGCCCAGATCTCTTACGCGCCGTCCGGTTCCCTCCTGTATGACAGCTTTTAACAAATCCGTCATCACGTATGCCGTTTGGGGTAAAACGGCCTCTACAAAAGAGGGGCTGTGCTCTTCCAAAACACGGCCGGTGCGGTCCTCGACGCGGGTAATGAATAACGGCGTTCCCAGCATACCTTTGTTCGCAAAAACCGAATAGGCCCTGGTCAGTTCCATGAGAGACAGCCCCGATGATCCCAGCGCCAGTGAAAGATCTCTGTCGAGCGACGACTCTATTCCCATCGTCTTCGCATAATCGATGACATAATCAACTCCCAGCTTTTCAAGCAGTTTGATCGTTATAACATTGCGGGAATGGACAATCCCTGTGCGCAGCAGAGTTTCCCCATAAAAAGTTCTTTCATAATTTTTGGGCTTCCAGACCCGGCCGCCTTCTCCTTGCTTCGGGTTCGCGGTGTCCAGGATTACATGAGCCGGGGTAAAACCCTTGTCCAACGCCGCTGCGTAGATGATAGGTTTGAATGCCGACCCGGGCTGCCTGCGCGACTGGACCACGCGGTTGAACTGGGTCTGAGAGAAATCCCGCCCGCCGACCATGGCCCTGACTTCGCAGGTTTCACAATCAAGGCATAAAAGCGCCCCCTGGGCCAGCGGTTCCTGGTAGAGCTCCAGCAGGGTCGATTCATTGCTTTCCGAGGGCTCTCCTGCCACCCTCACGAGAACAACATCCCCTTCGGTGAGGACAGCCGAAGGTTTTTTGATCTTTTTTACATATAGAGCATTCACATCGGGGTTGGGTTTCCTCGCCCACGACATCGAATCCACCGGGATAATGCCTTTCAACGCCCCCAGCGAAACCTCCACATGCCCTTTACGGTCGTCCACACGCTCGACCAAAGCCTCCGCGGTCGCCCCTTTTACCGGGCGAAATCCGGGGTGCTTTTCTTCCCACCTGGTGAAGAACGCATCCCTCGCCTCTTTTTCGACTCTTTTTAGCGGGCCCCTGTAACCCTCTCGCCTGTCAAGAGCCTCAAGCCCCCGGGTTAATGCGGCCTTGGCGGCATGCTGTGCCGAAAGATCAAGTGTGGTATACACCTTCAAGCCATCGCGGTAGACCTTATCTTTCCCGTATTTGTCCACCAGGTATCTACGGACATGCTCGCTGAAATAGGGTGCCTTGAAGAAAGGGTTTTCTTGCAGGCCCTGAATTACGAGGGACTCGGCCAGCGCCGCCGCCCGTTGATCCTCTTTTATGAATCCTTCCTCTTTCATCCTGCCTAGAACATAAGTCTGACGAGCCTTGGCACGGTCAAAATGGCTCACCGGGCTGTAGCGGGCGGGGGCCTGAGGCAGCCCGGCAAGCATAGCCGATTCGCTAAGGTTTAGGTCCGAAGAAGCCTTGTCGAAATAAGTTCTTGCCGCCGCTTCAATGCCGTAGGCACCCTGCCCCAGGTAAATCTGGTTCAAGTATAGAAACAGGATCTCTTCTTTGGTGAATTCTTTTTCCAGTTGAAGGGACATCAGGGCTTCCCGGAATTTACGGCGGTAGGTTCGCTCCGTATCGTGCAACAACAAGGACTTTGTCACCTGCTGCGTTATCGTGCTACCCCCCTGTTCTATCCTGCCGGACTTGAGGTTCGTTATGAAAGCCCGGATTATTCCCCTTATATCCACGCCTTCATGCTCAAAGAAGCGGCCGTCCTCGGCGGCTATAAAAGCCTGTATCAGATGCTCCGGAAATTGATCGAGAGGTTTGACAATACGTCTTTCCTCCCATAGTCTTCCAATCACCTCACCGTCCGCACTGTAGATTTCGGTAACCACGGGCGGCCGGTATTCCTTCAAGGAGCCGATATAAGGGAGATTGCTCGACCACAGATTCCAAAAATACGCAACGGTGCCGCCCACTGCCAGCAGGCAAACGACAAAAAATACAGCAAAAATCTTCAGAAAAAGTTTCACGCTCGACATCCTTATGGCCTAAGATAGTAAAATCTAAACATTTTCAGACTTACTTATTTACCACAACAATGTCGCGATGTGAAGTCACAGATGGACCCCCTCCCGGCATCAGGGCCGTCCGATCTACAGGCACTCGTTTGGTTTCTGACCGGCCAGAAGCTAAAAGCCGGTTTCCATCCGGAACCGCATAATTCATGCAAGATATAGTGTCGCATAATTGCACATCAATAGACGCAAATCGTTGCATTCCTGCATGTTTCATTTACTTTTCAACCTCGCCAAAACTCTTTTAGGACTCCATCTATTTGTAATTACGATATTTTTATTTTATCCCCGATTATGTTGGAAATGGCACACAAAATGCTGCTTTTATATATTGTATGATTAACATCTTCAAACGGTTGCAGTTTTTCGAAGGCTGCGGACTGGACTTCCACACGAAACAGGTCTTGCCTAAAGACCAATAAACAGGAGGTATCATTATGAAGGGACTGAATTTTTTGGGAGACGGTAAATTGGAATGGACGGATATCCCTGACCCGGAAATGAAAGAAGGTGATGTGCTGGTCAGGGTAAAGGCCGGTGCTATATGCGGAAGCGAGATGGAAACCTTTCTTCCCCCAGGAGGCCTGCCGTGGAAAGGAAATCCTGGACACGAGGTCATGGGAGTGGTCGAAGACCCCAACGGCTCCAAGCGGTTAAAAAAGGGAGACAGGGTTGGAGTGGCCACAATCCAGGGGTGCGGCGAATGCTTCTGGTGCCGGCAGGGGAAACAGGATTTCTGTAAAAAAGCGTTTGTTCTCCGCAACGCCCACAGTGAATACGTCGTAGGTAAAGAGGTTTGGATGCAGCCTGTACCCGATGACATCGATGACGCTACAGCCGTAATGCTTGCCGGCGACGGCATGGGAGTGCCTTACGGCGCGAGTGTTCGAGGCGGGGTCCAACC
Organism: Desulfatiglandaceae bacterium; assembly: GCA_046498185.1. Taxonomy (GTDB): domain Bacteria; phylum Desulfobacterota; class DSM-4660; order Desulfatiglandales; family Desulfatiglandaceae; genus CAYXDR01. The sequence continues at coordinate 38,893 of JAWOBE010000196.1, forward strand.
CGGCCATAAAACGGCCATTTTCGGTGTAGGCCCGGTCGGCCAGGGCATGACGATGATACAAGCTTTCCTGGGTGCCCAGGTGATAGCCATTGATATAAACCCAAAGGCCCTTGAAAATGCGGAAAAAATGGGGGCATGGAAAACCATCAATGCAAAGGAAACAAAGGATGTAAAGGAAGCGATACTGGATCTTACAGACGGTCTGGGCCCGCATGAATCCTTTGATGCGGGTAACGGTAACCAGGAGATGTTTAATCTTGCAATGGACGTAACCATGCCCGGCGGCACCGTGATGACCGTTGCACATGGAGAACATGGAATAGACCATGTGAGAGAACGGCTCAGTTTCCACGCGGACCCGTCCAAATGGGAATTCTGGGGAAGGAATCTGTGTGTCAGAGGCAACTGGGCCTGCCATTTCAATGACTATACGGACCAAATCGCTTTGATAAGAAACGGTTTTCAGGCAACTCGCCTTATCACCGCCATGTACCCGATGGAAAAAGCCGCCGAAGCATACCGTCGTTTTGCCGAAGGTGAACGAGGCAAAACGATCCTAACCCAGTAAGGAGACATGAAATGACAAAATATATTTTTGACCATATGCCGATGGGCGAAGAAGGCCTCAAAGAAGTTCATGCGTGGATCGATGATTTTGTGGAAAAAAATCCTGAGATCGCCGACAAAAAAGTGCTGGGCAAGTCCGACGACGGTAAATGGGATATCCCGGCCGTGACGGTAACCAACAGATCAATTCCGGACGATGACAAGCAGATCGCCATAGTGACATTGCTCCGGCATGGCCAGGAAAGAGGCGCTCGAATCGTCGGAGCTGAAATTTTGAATTATCTTGCCGGTGAAGAAGCCGCGGACATCCGCAATAAACAGAAGGTGATCGTCGTCCCGATCGCCAATCCTGAAGGATTCATCCGTGATGAATTCAATTCAACGATGTACGGAATCACCGACCTGGAGAAACGTATATGGGGGGCGCTTTGCGCCGAAGATATCCCCGATATGATGATCGACTACCACAGCCTGGGAAAATCGGACGCCACCAAATACGATCGTGGCGACATGGAGGTTATAATCCCGGCCAACAGCACCAAATGGGGGATGGACGAACAGATTTACCAGCACGTGGCAGGCAGGATGCAGGCGGCGGCGGAGGCCGAAGGCTGGCCGTATGAGATCCATACGCTGGAAGATCTTTCTTTCTATTATTTTGGAGATGGGCCCACAGCCCGGCTGCCTCAGCGTTACCTCGAAGAGAAAGTATTCCTCCTTCATATTCAGAACATGTACGAACACTACAATAAACCTTCATCGCTTCCAGGCTACACGAACTACACCTGCGGTCCGGCCTATATGCAATGGCACACACTGGTGTTCGGCATGGAAACCAATCACTGGAGCATCAAGCCGGAAGACGGCCTTGGCGAAAGCGGGCTTATCCCGTGCCGAGCCCTGATGGAAATGGGCAACAACCGATTTCCATGGGAAAAAGATCCAGGTTACCCCACCAACCTGCTGTGCGGTGATTTCAGGATCTCGATCAGGTCGAGGGGGAACACGCCGGGCGAACGCCGCGCCTCCCGTGAAAAACTCTGGCCGGAAAGGGTCAATTTCAACATTCTAAAAAGGGAAATGCTCGAAGACCCCGAAACAACCCTGGCCGAGGTAGGATATTTGGGAGAAAACGTCCCTCTTGACATTGCACTATGTCTACGGATGCGCCAGAACGTGATCAACGGCGTTATGATCGATGGTAAAAAGGCGGATTTCGAAACTTTCAAAGACCATTGCTCAACTTTTCTTTACATTCCGATGACTGTAGAGAAGCCGGGATTGCAGAAATTGACCATCACTCATGAAGCGTTTAATAAAAAATAAATAAGGACAAAGGGAGGGGATGAACCCCTCCCCTACATCCCCGCGTGCGAATGATTTCCGTAGGGGCGGGGTTTATCCCCGCCCGTCGGTGCTCGCGATTACCATGTCGGCCGCATTGGTCTCCGGGGCGAAGGGAGGGGATGAACCCCTCCCCTACATCCCCGCGTGCCAATGATTTCCGTAAAATCGGGGATTATATCCCTGGTTTCACATAGGCCGGGGTCTTTGAACGATCCAGGCTGCGGTACTGGACCGCTTCCGCCACGTGATCGAAGCTTATCTCCGGGCTCGCTGCAAGATCCGCTATGGTCCGGGATATTTTCAATATCCGTGCAAGGGCCCGGGCGCTCATCCCGAAACGGTCCATGGCCTGTTCCAGCAAAGTGTGCGACTGCTCGTCCACCCGGCAGTATTTCGTGATATGGCGGCTCGACATCCCAGCATTGGTATAAATGGGTTCGTTGTGGAAACGCTCCGTTTGGAATTTCCGGGCATTTTCGACCCGTTCCAGGATGCAGCCCGACTTTTCCTCCTCAACCGTTCCCGAAAGATCCTTGTACGGCACCGATGGCACTTCCAGGTGCATATCGATGCGGTCGAGCAAGGGACCTGAAATCTTCGACCGGTAGCGCTGGATCTGAAGGGAATTGCAGGTGCACTGCCTCCGCGGATCGCCGAGAAACCCGCACGGGCAAGGGTTCATCGCAGCTACCAGCATGAATCTTGCCGGATAGGTGACACTCGAAGCCGCCCGCGAAATCGTCACGCTGCCTTCTTCCATGGGCTGCCGGAGTACTTCGAGCACATTTTTTTTGAATTCGGGGAGTTCGTCCAAGAAAAGCACGCCGTTATGAGCCATGCTCACCTCTCCGGGTCTTGGATTTTGACCACCGCCGATCAGCCCTGCATCCGAGATGGTATGGTGTGGAGCCCTGAACGGACGCTGAGTGATCAAACCGCCATCTTTCGGCATCATCCCCATGATGCTGTAGATTTTGGACGTCTCGAGCGATTCTTCGAACCCAAGCGGGGGCAAAATCGTTGCAAGCCTCCTTGCAAGCATCGTCTTCCCCGAGCCGGGCGGACCGATCATGACCAGGTTGTGAGACCCTGCTGCAGCGATTTCAAGCGCCCTCTTTGCATGCTCCTGCCCGCGCACATCTTTGAAATCGGTATCATAAACCGGCGGTTGAAAACCCGCACCTTCCGCCGGTTGAAACGCCGGGACATCGTTTTCACCCCGAAGGAAACCCACAGCTTCAGCCAAATGGGACACCGGATGAATATTGATACCGCCTACGACCGCTGCTTCCGGAGCATTTTCCTTTGGAAGCACGATTCCTTTCATGCCCAGGTTCCTGGCTTCTATAGCTATCGGAAGAACACCGCGGACGGGCCGGACCATTCCGTCCAGCGCCAGTTCGCCCAGGCAAATCAAACCCATGGATTTATCGGGTGAAACAAGACCGGTAGCACCCAAAATTCCGACGGCCATCGGGAGATCGAAAGACGATCCCTCCTTTTTGACATCAGCGGGTGCAAGGTTGACCGTTATACGGTCGGAAGGAAAGTAATAACCTGAATTTTTTATCGCCGCCTTCACCCGCTCTTTGCTTTCCTTGACGGCCCCTTCGGGCAGGCCTACGGTTGCAAAAGCGGGTAATCCCTGAGAAATGTCCACCTCGACTTCGACGACATAGGCTTCTATACCTATAACCGCACTACTTAAGACTCTTGACAACATGGCATGGTCTCCCCTTACACCGGGCTGAAAATAAAGAAAGAAGGATGTTACCGGCGGGGGAAACCGGATACTACATGACAAAAAGCTGAACGACAGCGCCGGAGAAGCGCTCACTTTAATGTTTACATCTATCACGAAAAATATTATATAAAAATATTTCTGTCAATATAGGGGGAAAAACCACCCCTGCTTTGAGATCTTTTATTATATACTATAGACTTCACTCCGATCAATAGTTAGTATGATGGATGATCGAGTGAGTTTTGATTTACCAGGAGGCCATCATGGCGCGTATCACCGTAGAGGATTGTTTAAATAAAGTCGATAACAGGTTCGGACTTATCCATCTCGCGGCCAAGCGGGTTCGACAGCTGCGTAAGGGTGCAGAGCCCCTCATCGTCTGCAAAAACAAGGACACCGTAACGGCTTTGAGGGAAATCGCCGCAGGCTACGTACAGCAGGTAAGGCCGATGCAGGAAACCTCGTTGCCCGGTAGTACCGATATGCCTTTTTTCATACCGCTTTCAACCGATGAAGCACAACAGATGGAAATGGACGATCAGGGCTCCGAACCGGATAAAAAATCGGATTCAAATCCTGAAACCGAATCCGAATCAGCAAAGGAGAAAGACGCTACTCCAGGGGAAGGGAAATGACCAAGAGAGATTACTATGAAACACTTGGAGTTCCTCGAACCACAGGTTCGGCTGAAATTAAAAAAGCTTATCGCAAGCTCGCTCTCCGCTACCATCCTGACAGGAACCCCGGCGACAAGGAGGCGGAAAACCGTTTTAAAGAAGCGGCGGAGGCCTATAGCGTACTAGGAGATCCGGAGAAAAAAGATCTCTATGATAGATTCGGGCATGCCGGCCTTGAGAGGCAGGGTTTTACCGGCTTCAGCGGCTTCGACGACATATTTTCCAGCTTCGGGGATATTTTTGAAGACTTTTTCGGCTTCGGAACCCGGCGCGGCGGCAGAAACCGTGCTTCCCAGGGAAGAAGCCTCCGCTACGACATTGAAATAACGCTGGAGGATGCTTTTCACGGAAAAGAAGAAGAAATCGTTTTTGAAAAATACGATGTTTGTGAAAAATGCATGGGAACCGGAGCCGCCGAGGGAAGCTCCCCCGAAGTCTGCAGAACCTGCCAGGGTCGAGGCAAAATCGTAAGGCAACAGGGCTTTTTTCACGTAACCACCACCTGCCCCGCCTGCAAAGGACGGGGTACGGTCATATCCAAGCCGTGTCCCCATTGCATGGGAGAAGGGAAAAAGCGTGTTGAAAGAAGGATAAACGTCCGCATACCGCCCGGAGTGGACACAGGCAGCCAGCTCAGGCTGCGGGGGGAAGGCGAACCCGGTGAAAACGGCGGCCCGGCGGGTGATTTGTTCGTTGTCATTCATGTGCGGGAACACCCATTCTTCAGCAGGGAAGGAGAAAGCCTCGCGTGCCGCATTCCGGTATCCTTCGTGCAGGCTGCTTTGGGCGGAATGGAGAAAGTACCCGAACTCGGATCGGAAAATGAATTCGATCTCACGATTCCACCGGGAACACAACCCGGAGAAGTTCTGAAAATTCCGGGCAAGGGAATGGTGAGCCTTCAAAATAAGTCAAGAAGAGGGACTCTGTTTGTTAAAATTGATGTAAAAATTCCCGAAAAACTGTCGGCTCAGCAGCGCGAATTGCTGATGGCTTTCGCGGAAACTGAAGATGATATCAAAGATAACAAAAAGAGAAGCAAAGGTTTTCTAAAAAGAATGATGCAGTGAATTCCTAGTGTAGCGCATTAATGTCCCGGCCAGGTTGGAGGGAATACGCGCAGATCTTTCTTTCGAAGTATAGGGCGAATCATGAACGAAGAGGATAAAGCTTTTTTCAAGCAGCTTTTGACCGAGAAGCTTCAGGCTCTGCTGGACGAAGCGAACAGAACCGTTACGGGGATGACGGACCAAAGCCAGAACTATCCGGATCCTACCGACAGGGCGTCATTGGAATCCGACAGAAACTTTGAGCTGCGGATTCGTGACCGTGAACGAAGGTTGATACCCAAGGTCAAAGATGCACTTGACAGGATTGAACTCGGCACCTTTGGTATATGCGAGGAATGCGGGGAATTCATCTCCACCGAACGTCTCAAGGCCAGGCCTGTCACGACTCTTTGTATCAACTGCAAAAAGAAACAGGAAGTCGCAGAACGGCTGAAAGGTGTTTGAAACACTGCTTAAACAGCCTTACTCACATCTGTTTCGTACAGGAGGTTTCCGCCGGCTGCCTGCCTTGAACCCGTCTGATGCTGAACCGCTTGGCGAGCCATGAATCGAAAAAACACCGCTGACGACAAAGCGCCGCTGGAAATCATTACCACGCATATAAACGCCGATTTCGACGCGCTAGCCTCGATGATTGCCGCGGGAAAGCTCTATCCCAATGCGGTCAAGGTGTTTCCCGGTTCGAAAGAAAAAAACCTGCGGAATTTTTTTCTGCACACGGCGGGGTACCTGTTCGATTTCCCCAAGCTTAAGCATCTCAACCTGGAAAGCGTCCGCCGTTTAATTCTAGTCGATACCAGGCAGAAAGGCAGAATCGGTAAATTCGCGGAACTCGTCGACCGGGAAGATATCGAAATTCACATCTACGACCATCATCCGGACAGCGACGACGACGTCCGCGGCAGTATTGAAGTAGTTGAAAAAGTGGGCTCCACCACCGCCCTGCTCAGCCGGATACTGAGGCAAAAAGGCATCCCGTTGAACTCAGACGAAGCGACAATCTTATGCCTCGGTATTCATGAAGATACCGGCTCTTTCACATTTCTGTCCACTACCCCGGAGGATTATCGTGCAGCTGCCTGGTTGACCGAACAGGGAGCCGACCACAGCGTTGTTGCAGACATGCTCACCCGTGAAATGACCACGGAACAGGTGTGGCTTCTCAACGATCTCACCAAAACGGCCACATCCAAGATCATAAACGGCGTAAAAATAGTTTTCACCAGGGTTATCAGGGAGGAATACATCGGAGATTTTTCGGTGCTGGCCCACAAATTGATGGAAATGGAAAATTTAAATGTTCTTTTTGCTCTCGGACAAATGGAAGACCGTATTCACGTTGTTGCAAGAAGCCGAATCAACGAGGTCAATGTAGCTGAAATAGCCGAAAAACTGGGGGGAGGCGGTCATCCCTATGCAGCATCTGCAACCGTCAAGAACAAGACGCTTGCACAGGTCGAACGGAATCTTTATTCGATACTTCGATCTCATATTCTGCCGAAAAGAACCGCCCGTGACATGATGGTATCACCGCCGATTCATATCTCTCCCGACGACAGTTTAAACAGGGCGGCAAGCCTTTTTACCCGCTATAACATAAATGTACTACTGGTGATCGACGAAAATTCGGAGCTGTTAGGGTACATAACGAGGCAAATTGTTGAAAAAGCGGTATACTTCAAGCTCGAAAACCTGAATGTCCGCGAATACATGAACATAGAAATCGTCACAGTCAGCCCTGATGCGCCTCTTAAACAGGTGCAGGATTTAATAATAAAGCACAAGGCGAGGATCATAGCTGTCATCGAGTCGGAAACAGTTGTAGGAGTGATAACCAGGACAGACATCCTGCAGATTCTCGTCGGTGAACATCCGGCGGAGTTCCTCCTCGACTCAGGTCCCGACATTCCCCGCATGAGAATCAAGCATATGGCATCGCTTCTCAGGGAGAGACTTCCCGCCCAATATGTGACACTTCTAAAACAGTTCGGGCAGGTTGGAGACATGCTTGGCTTGAATGTTTATCTGGTGGGTGGGGTAGTAAGAGATGTTCTTCTGAACCACCAGAACCTCGATGTGGATATAGTCGTTGAAGACGACGGAATAAAAGTCGCCCAGGAAATGGCAAAAAATTTCGGCGGGAGGGTAAGGAGCCATCCGAAGTTCGGAACCGCCAAGGTTATTTTCGACGATGGCCTCAAAGTGGATGTAGCAACCGCACGTATGGAATATTATGAAGCACCCGGCGCGCTTCCGGTTGTAGAAACCAGCTCTCTCAAACGTGACCTTTCACGCCGTGACTTCACGATCAACACCCTTGCGATAAAGCTTAACAAAAAAGATTACGGGACGCTTATAGACTACTTCGGCGGCCTGGGAGATATGAAGGGAAAAGTCCTTCGTGTTCTCCACAACCTGAGCTTTGTTGAAGACCCCACCAGAATTTTCAGGGCGATCCGTTTCGAACAGCGCTTTGGATTCAAGATCGGGAAACTAACCCTCGCCTTAATGCGAAATGCAGTAAAAATCAACGTACTATCGGGAGTATCAGGCCACCGCCTGTTCCTCGAACTGATGTTGATCCTTAAAGAAAAAGATCCTGTCAAGGCCATCAGGCGCATGGCCGAATTCAAGCTTCTCGAGGTCATCCATCCCCGGATTACCATGAATAAAGACTCGGAACAGCTACTCGAAGAAATAACAAAAGTAATATCATGGTACAGCTTGCTTTTCCTGGATGAACGGATCGAACCCTGGAAGGTTTATTTTTACGGCCTCACCTCTGAATTAACCCGTTACGAATTCCACCAGGCCGCCGACCGTGCGGGCATTCGCGAAGGCGCCGGCGTCCGCATGATCGACCAGCGCGATGATTTTGAAACCTTGCTCGAAAGGCTTTTCAGATTCAATAACGACAATTACAGCCTCTATACATTACTGAGGCCTTATGATACAGAACCACTCCTTTATCTGATGGCGAAGGCCAACAGCGAAAAAGTTCGCAAGCTTATTTCGACTTATCTGACGAAGTTGAAACCGATGAAAGTAGAGCTGACAGGCAAGGACCTTATAGAAATGGGTTTTAAACCGGGGCCGGCCTTTAAACAAATCTTCGATGCCATACTGGCGGCGCGGATGAACTCGGCTGTCACGACTAAAGACGAAGAGATACGACTGGTTAAACAAAATTTCACCCTACTGGATACCGATAAAAAATAAGCGGGCGGCTTCAGCAACCGGCGGCGGCAAAGATTTATATATTAAATATTCAGGAGCTATTTTAAATGACAAAGAAAGTTATTGTAAGCGGAATGAGACCCACCGGAAAACTTCACTTCGGACATCTTCATGGAGCCCTGCTCAACTGGCGCCACCTGCTGAATGAATACAACTGCTACTACTTCATCGCCGACTGGCATGCGCTCACCAGCGAATACAGCCACACTGATATCATCCGCGAAAGCACACATGAAATCGTAATGGATTGGATTTCAATCGGGCTGGATCCTGAAAGATCAACATTCTTCGTACAGTCGGACATCAAAGAGCATGCGGAACTGCATCTTCTTTTTTCGATGATCACCCCCCTGCCCTGGCTTGAAAGGAACCCCACCTACAAGGATCAGCTGCGGGAAATTACGCAGAGGGATTTATACACCTACGGATTTCTGGGCTACCCCGTTCTCCAGGCGGCTGATATTCTGATGTATAAAGCGAATGGAGTTCCCGTTGGTGAAGACCAGGCTCCGCACGTCGAACTGACCCGGGAAATCGCCCGACGATTCAATCATTTCTTTGGAAAAATTTTCCCGGAGCCGGACACGCTCCTGACGCCCACGGCCAAAATTTTGGGAATAGACCGAAGAAAGATGAGCAAAAGCTACGGTAATGCGATATTCCTCACCGACACCGATGAAGAGCTGGACCTAAAGGTGGGTCAAATGATAACCGATCCCCAGCGCGCGAAGCGAAGCGACCCGGGGGATCCCGCCGTATGCAATGTCTTTTCATTCCATGAAATTTATTCACCGCCCGAAACGGTTGCCGACATCGATAAAAGATGCAGGAATGCCGGAATTGGTTGCGTGGAATGCAAAAAGTTGATGGCCGCCGCATTGAAACGTTATCTGGAACCGGTAAGGGAAAGCCGCCGGCAACTTGAAGCCCGGCCCGACTGCGTGAAACAGATAATATCGGAGGGCAATAAAAAAGCCCGTACTGTCGCCTCCGCCACGATGGCCGAGGTGAGGGAGGCCGTTAAACTCTGACCCGAATGTTTTCGTAAATGGACTAGCGAATGGACGACTACAGGGTCAAGCTTGAAATTTTCGAAGGGCCGTTGGACCTTCTGCTGCACCTCATTCATAAAAACGAGGTTGACATATTCGATATCCCGATCGCAATGATTACAGACCAGTATCTCGATCACCTGGATCTTATGAGGGCACTGAATGTGGATATGGCGGGGGATTTTTTGATCATGGCCTCCACCTTGATACATATAAAGTCAAGGATGCTCCTGCCCGGAATCGAAGGTGATGACGAGGATGAAGACCCGAGATTGGAGATCACCCGCCCTCTTCTGGAATACATGCGTTTCCGTGAAGCGGCGGGCGATCTGTCGTCAAGGGACATGCTTGAACGGGATATTTTCTCCAGAAAAGCACCCCGTTATTTGCAGGAGCATCTGAAGGATTACGACCAGGAGCTGTCGGTCAGCCTCTTCGAATTGATGAAAGCCTTCAGGCGGGTGGTGGAGTCATCTTCTGCGCAGTCACAGCTCACATTTGAAGTGGAGCGGTGGTCGATCGAAGACAAAGCTGAATATATCCTCGGCAGGATCGAAAATACAAAGGAGCTCTTTTTCCACGAGCTTTTCTCAGAATGTACAACAACCGAACTCGTGATTACTTTTCTCGCGATTCTGGAACTGGTGAACCAGGGGCGGATCCGGATATTCCAATCCGATCAGGGTGGTGATATCCGTTTAATACACCACGAAAGGGCTGGGGCCTCGTAGGATGAAGCCGACCGAAACCACCACGCTGGAAATGATTCTGGAAGCTTTACTGTTTGCAGCAGACAAGCCGGTCTCGATGTCGGAGTTCAACCGGATACTGCCTGATTATGATGGCAGTCGGATCCAGCAAGCCCTGAACAAACTCGAAAGCGACTATCGAACGATGAATCGAAGCTTTCTTTTGAAGCAGGTGGCGGGAGGATATGAGTTCCGAACCAATCCCGAATATGCAGGTTACATTATCAAAATGCTTCGGACCACCCCTGCCAGGCTCTCACGCGCAGCCATGGAAACGCTGGCCATAATAGCGTACAAGCAACCTATCATGCGACAGGAAATCGAAGTGCTACGGGGCGTGGATGTCGGGGGAATACTCCGCACCTTATTGGAAAAAAACCTGATAAAAGTCGTCGGGCGGAAAAATATTCCCGGAAAACCACTGATCTATGGAACCACTTCACGATTCCTGGAGGTCTTCGATCTTCTGGATATAAAATCTTTACCTGAGTTAAAGGAAATTAAGGAGCTGGAATCCGATGAAGACCCCCAGGAACAATTCAAGGCCGAATATCAACAAGAGCGCGAAGGATAAATCACCACATCCCGGCAAACCAAAGTCACCCGGAAAATTCAGCAGGGCGATGAAACCGGGGCCGAAAAAGGCGGCAGAGCATCGAAAGAAGCCCCAACAGATGAAAATCGAACGGGAGCGAAATGTTCCAACGAAAACCGTAGCGGCTCCAGCGCGTGAAACGGAACCTCAACGGCTGAACAAAGTGATTTCAACAGCGGGTGTCGCATCACGCCGCACCGCGGATCAATGGATCCGCGAGGGAAGAATTTCGATAAATGGAAATATCGTGACCGATCCCGGCACGCGGGTCGATAGGACCAGGGAAAAGGTCGCCGTAGACGGCAAGCCTCTCCCGTCCGAACCTGCTGCTGTCTATATCCTTCTGAACAAACCTTTCGGATATCTCTGTACTTTGAAAGACCCAGGCAACAGGCCCCTTGTGACCGACTTGTTGAAGGATGTCCCGGTGCGTGTATACCCGGTTGGAAGGCTGGATTTCGATACGCTCGGCCTGCTGCTTATGACAAATGACGGCGCCCTTGCCCACAAATTGACACATCCCTCCTATCAGATTCCAAGAACATATAAGGCCACGGTCTCGGGTTATTTGACCGATGAAGCGATGTTCGCCCTAAGAAACGGGATAGAGCTGGAAGACGGACCCAGCGGACCCTCAAATGCGGCTATCGTAAGTAGAAACAATCGGCAGAGCAGCCTGCGGATCACGATAAGACAGGGCCGGAGCCGGCAAATCCGGCGTATGCTGGAAGCGGTCGGATACCTGGTGATTCATCTTATAAGAATCGGTTTCGGTCCTCTTACACTCGGAGACCTCAAACTGGGCCAGTACCGCAGCCTGGATGACCTTGAAGTTCAAAGCCTGCATCAAATGGTAGAAAGGGGCTGATTTTTTTATTGCATAGCCCGGCGTGATATAGTAAATAAGTATGATTACAAGGGCGGTTAACTCAGCGGGAGAGTGCCATCCTCACACGGTGGAAGTCGGAGGTTCAAATCCTCTACCGCCCACCATTTTAAAATAATGGGCCTGCAAATGTTTGCAGGCCCAATTTTTTCAAGTCGTCCTCTATAAAAAACCACCAGCTCACACGGCTTCAGCGCGGCGCTCACTCAAGCGCTGGTTGTAGGCCGCCGAACCCCGGTTATCTGTATCCCCTTGGACCTCCAGCTTAACGCCGGGATTATTGCGCATAACTTATGGGGTGATTGGATGGTGCTCCACGTATGCTTGACAGCAAACAGCGTTACGATAACGTTATCCAACGTTACCCAAAATCGGGTAACGGTTATCTTTCCACCTGCGGATTTCCAGCCATTGGGATTTCATCCACTATTTTTAAGCTATTTTAATATTGTAATTTAATTAGAATTTATCGTAATAAATGATGATTGGATCGTTTGATCGGAAAAATACACATTCAAACAATGGCATGAAATTTGTTTCTTATCAGTGAAAAGTCTTAATTTCGTCTACAGGCGAAAAAAATATTATCATTGGGAAAGGAGGAAAAAATAATGCCTAGAGGAGACGGAACAGGCCCTCAGGGAAAAGGACCGCGGACAGGCAGGGGCTTGGGCGGACGAAGCACCCGAGGCCTCGGAGGTGGCTACGCAGCCGGGCCGGGCGGAAGCTGCATTTGCCCCAAATGCGGTGAAAGAGTACCACATGAGGTTGGAACTCCTTGTTATCAAAGAAAGTGTCCGAAGTGTGGCTCTCTGATGACTCGTGAATAGGTTTCCGGCACCTATGAAAAGGAAAGGGGTGCAAAATGGACTACATGTTCGAGGGGATTTCTCTGGATGGCGTCCAGCTTTCCAACCGTTTTGTATTTCCACCTATAAAACTGGGGTACGGAAACCCGGACGGGACTGTTACAGAGCCGCAGCTGACCTTTTACAGGCGGATCGCCAGAAACGGTCCCGGGCTTTTGATTTTGGAACCCGCCGCCGTCACCCAGGGAGGAAAAGAGCATCCGAAACAGCTTTGCATCCATTTACCCGAAAGCACCGCCGAGCTGAAAAAAATAGTCGATGTCGTACATGGCGAAGGACGTATGGCATGCATCCATCTCAATCATGCGGGAGCGGCCGCGAACCCGATGGCCGCCGGCGCCGGCCCACTGTCCGCATCAGAGTTTACATGTCCTTCGAGCGGGCAGAAAGCCAAAGCTCTTGAAGAATCGGAAATTGAAACCATCGTGGAAAGTTATGGCTTTGCAGTCGCTAAAGCTGTTGAAGCGGGTTTCGATTTCATCGAGATCCAGGGTGGACACGGGTATCTTGTATCCCAGTTTTTAAACCGCAAAATCAACAAAAGATCCGACTCCTACGGTGATGATCGTTTGCTTTTCGCCAAGCGAATTCTTTCCGCTGTGAAAAAACAGGCAACGGGTCTCCCGTTTCTGGTTAGAATTTCGGGGAACGAAATGTCTCCGGAGTTCGGGCTGAGTTATGAAGACCTGGAACCTTTTGTGAAGCTCGTTGAAGCGGAGGGAGCATGCGCTCTGCATGTGGGCATGGGCAACGCATGCTTCAGTCCAGCCTGGTATTTTCATCATGCAAGGCTTCCTGAAAAGCCCCAGATGGATGCCCTGGAATGGATCAAAAGGCACACATCACTTCCTGTTATCGTCGCCGGAAGAATGGGAAGGGCTCAAAGGATTGAGGATATAATTTCATCGGGCCTGGCTGATTTGATAGCACTGGGAAGACCTTTGATAGCGGATCCCCATCTGATCGAAAAATGGAGGAATGCGAAAGACAGCGAAGTAATGCATTGCGGTTATTGTCTCCAGGGTTGCCTCCACCGCCTAAAAACCGGTCAACCTCTTGGTTGCAACATCAATCCCGAAACCGGGACCCCTCCCCTGAAACCTGCAAAAAGCGCGGGCAATGTCCTGATCGCGGGAGGAGGCCCTGCGGGCTTAAGTGCTGCGGTTTATTTGAGCAGACGAGGGCATAAGGTCACCCTGGCTGAAAAGGAAAATCATCTCGGGGGCCAATTTGCACTTGCATGGCAGGCTCCCGGGAAGAATAAAATGAAAGACGGCCTGGAATCTCTCGAAAACTCGCTGAAAGCGAGCGATGCAACGGTTATTCTGCAAAAAGAAGTCAATGCGTCCTTTACACGCGAGATAAGGCCGGATCTCCTGGTATGGGCGACCGGGGCGCGCCAGAATATCCCTGATATTCCGGGGCTCGAAAATCAATACAGGCTTACGACGTTAGAATATTTCAAACGGGAAAAACCGGTTAAGGGGCCCAGAGTCCTGGTCATCGGAGCCGGGCGAACAGGGGTCGAAATCGCTGAATTGCTGGGGCTTGAAGGTTACCAGGTGACCGCCACCAAACGTACCGATCCCATCGGAAGCATGATGGAGATGATTACCAAGAACCTGGCAATGAAGCAATTAGACGAAATGGAAAATGTTCGTATCATGCCCCATACAACGGTAAAGGCCTTCCTGGATAAACGTGTTGATATGGAGCAGGACGGCACCGCTTTGTCTGTTGAACCCTTTCAAACTGTAATTCAGTCATCCGGAATGCTCCCAGCCCCTGGACCAAGCGAAGAAATTTACAGCCTCGTCCCCAAAGTTGAAGTAATCGGGGATGCAGCGGAGGTGCGGGATATTTTCAGTGCAGTACATTCAGGTTACCAACTAGCTGTTGCTTATCAAAAATGAATCGGAGGAATTCTAATGGAAAATGTGTCATTTGCAGACATAGCTATCGTCTCCTGCGGGACTTTGAGCCTGGAATTAAACTATCTTAAAAAGGAAGGCTTCCTGGACACACAACACCTGTTTTACACGACACCGGGGCTCCACGAAGATTGCAACGAACTTGAAAGGCAGCTGATAGACCGTATAGGCAAGGCAAAGGAAAAATCCGAGAAAATTCTTGTCGTCTACGGCGGCAAATTTTGTTATGTTAACGCCAATAACCCGACGCGGACGATGCGTACAATCATAGAAGAGCAAGGCCCGGGCGTCGCTAGAATCGAAGCAACCCATTGCATGGATATGCTCGCCGGAGAAGAAGAGCGGAACAGGATTGCCGACGAGGTGGCAGGCGGTGAAAAAGTTTGGTGGATGACGCCGGGATGGATACAGTTCCGTCATCAGGTTTTCAAAGGATGGGACAGGGGTCTTGCCAACGAAAATTTCCCCAGGCATGGCGGGGGCGCCGTCGTACTTGACGGCATTGGATTTGTTGACCAATATATGGCTGAAAAGCCGGAAGATTTTTTGGAATACTCTGACTGGATGGGTATCCCTATCCAGGGCTACACATTAGAGCTCGATCGTTTTAAATCTTTACTTCTCGATCAAGCACGCCGTTTAAACGAAACGGGATGAAATCTGTTTTTAAGGCGGATGTTTCAACATGAAAGAACCGGAATTCTTCACCGGGCCACATGAATTTCATATGGACGGATGGATCACCTGTGCTCCTTTTGAACGCCTTTTGAACATTAAAATCGCAGAGGCAGTCGATGGCCACGCGACATTGACGATGCCCTTTCTTCATAAGTATGCCCAGGGAGCCGGGTTGATGCACGGGGGAGCCATCGCTACTCTGGCTGACACTGCTGTGGTCATGGCGATAAAAAGCATCATCACCCCAGGGTCGCATTTCGCCACCACTGCAATGCATATGCGATATCTACATCCCATTAAACAGGGTGTTATCACTGCTTATGCCCATGTCACCCCATCAGACGACCGCCTGATAGAGGGCCGCGCCGCGGTATATGATCATATCAACCGCGTCGCGGCCGAACTCACCTGCACCTTCAAACTGACCCGCGACACCCGGATACAAGCTATCACATCCGCCGATTCGCAACCGGGGCGGTGAAAGAAGCATCAAAAACCTGGTTTCCGTAACCGGCGGGAATTTGAGAGGCGGTTCAATGTTCCGTGTTTTACGACCTCATCAACTTTTCGACGCCCTTTGCTTTACCATATAATCGTTCAGCGCTTCCTGCAAAGAATCCACCGCCAGAAAAGCACAATGACGATCTTCCTCGGGAAGACCTCCGAGAATTTCCAAAATTTTCTCGCCGGTTATATCGATGAGTTCATCCGGAGTCTTGCCCAGCGCCAGTTCAGCGGCGAATGATCCGCAAACGGTGCTTGAGCCGCATCCGTCGGTTCGAAACGAAGCATTGGCGACTTTATTGGCATCGAATTTCAAAAAAATTTCTATCGTATCCCCGCAGGAACCTTTTAAACGCCCATGGCCGTCTGCATTTTCGATCCGCCCCATGTACAACGGCTCGCGCCAGCGTTTAAAACAAACCTCTCCATAAACAGCTTTCGTTTCCTCGTAAATCTGATCCTGCAGCTCTTTTACGAAATCATCCAAGGAATCGCTCATTCCTTCCTCCACTTATATTTGATGACCTCGTAAAAAGTAATTCTGCCGTCATTCCCCGACATAAATATGTGTCAGGGAATCCAGTTATTCCAGGCCGTTGTACAAAACCTGGACCCCGTTCTCCAACGGGGTGACGACTTTTTATGATTTCATCATATTTAAATTTAATTTACATTTTATTATCAATAAATCCGACCGCAACCAGGTACAACAGGCGCGACCCGTCGTTCAACCCCAGCAAATCAGCGGCTTCCTTATCATAAAACGCACCGACACCGCAGCAACCTAACCCGATGGCCGTCGACACCGCGTAAACTCTTTGCCCCAGCCTCCCTGCGGCCAGCATCAAATACCGGTACCCTCTGGGGCCGTATACGGCATCCACCCGCTTGAGATCCGCGAGGAAAAGAAAATGCACGGCTGCGGAGCCGAGCCAAGCCTGGTTCAAACAAACATCGGCCATCTTTTTCGTGAAAGATCCGGGACACACCAAGCCCGTTCGGTCGTTTTCTCTATCAAGAATATAAATCCCCGCCTCCGCACCTTCAATGTCTCCGGCGATATAACCGGTGGACAAGCTTTTGAAACAATGCTGATCTTCCGGATCACAAAGAGCATGCAAAAACATTGAAAAATGCTTTTTTGACAACAGCCCCGGATCGAAATTCCGCCGAGACCGCCGCAACACCACGCAATCGGGATAGGGTGAAAGGCCAGTGCCGTCGGGGAGGCGGCCTATTTTATTGAATCGTTTCGGAACAGCTTTGAAAGGAAAAAAAGCAGTTGCCAGCTTATTATTCTGATTTTGTTCACTTTTTCCGGATTCGTGTAGACGACGTATCAAAGGGTAATCGGTCTCTTTCTCGAGAACCCGGCCGGCGTGCCGTATTGAATCCGGAAGATCCTGGATTTTATGATCCCGCTCTACCATAGATGGCCCGGAGCCTCGCAAAGAAACCACGGAAAGGGCGGCTTCGCCGGTGCCATCGATTCCCAGCAATAGGTTTACCCGGTCGTCGTCGAAATCGTAGGAAACATCAAACCGAAGCCCCAGCGCCTTCAGAATAAAGACAAGATTTTCCTCCACATGGCCCGTGTCGAGCAGGTGATATCGGTAGGAACGGTCACGGTACTTCCACGCACTCCTGAAAAAAATGGCCGTGAAAAAGAAAGTGACAACAGAGGTGTCATCGCCTTTGTTTTTCATCGACTCGGATAAAAAACCGCTGAAATCCCCTGACCTCAATTTCGTTAATGAAAAAGCCAGTGGATTGAAGTGATAGATTCCGGCTTCCAGATCAGTCGCCTTGTGTACCGCAGCATAAATCTCGGTTGGATACAATGCACCGGCCGATGCGGGACTCCGTAGATAAAATACGCCATCCTCCGAAGGAACTTCCCCGGACAACGCTTCGGTCATAACAAGCAACAGCGCAAGTTTTTCTTTATCGACCACCGATTCGATACGGGCTTCATCCCCGGCCGTGCAAAGCAGCTTCAACAAATCCCGGCGCACATAGTCCACCTGCCTGGTAAGCTGAATGGGCTCCAAACCTGGGTAAGTCTTAAAAGGTTCGGGTTTGGTGGTCCGATCGAGGAAATGCCCGCCGAGGCGGCCCCGTTCATAACTCGTGGCGGCATGATAATCGAATCCGCTTATCATAATCCCTCCCTGCCGATTAAATGACGATTAAATATAGATTGACATACCACAACAATTGACTTTACTCCAGTTTACCGTGAAAATGAACAACGCTTTGAGACCTCGGGGATGAATGAAAACATGGATGTATCTCATTATTTTAGGAAAAAAATATAATATATTAACTATTAAAACATAAAAAGAATCATTAAAACAATTTTTACATAATTCTATTTTCATGAAAGGTAAATAAATATGATTATTAAAACTAGCTCAGAATCATTAACCAAGATAAAAGCTGATGCAATTATTTTATATCATTTTGAAGGCAGCAAAAAACCGGAAGATGATGCTTCCATCGTTGATAAGGCGATGGACGGAGCGGTTACAGAGCTGATCAAATCGGGGGAAATAACCGGAAAATACAACGAGAGGACCATCCTTCACAGCCTGGGCAGGCTCCCGGCGGGAAGAATCGTAATCCTGGGCCTCGGCAAGAAGAAAGAACTCACCACTGATAAACTCCGTGGAGCAATCGCTGCGACCTGCCGGAGCTTGAGGGACAGGGCTGTAAAGGACATTGTCTGTTCAACCGGAAAGCGCGGAATTACGGGGATAGGCACCGAGAATACTGCACAAGCGATAGCAGAAGGGGCGATGCTGGGCCTGTACACTTTCCGCCGTTACATGACGGACGCCAAAAAACTGCCGGGATCAATCGACCATCTGACGATAACAGGAGACGCCGTTGAAGCGTCTGAACGGGAAAAAGGCACCGCAACAGGTTCAATAAACGCAGAAGCCTCCAACTGGGCCCGGGACCTGGTGAACGAGCCTGGAAACCACATGACTCCGACCCGGATGGCTGAAGCGGCGATGGAACTTTCATCGAGCTGCAACCTCGATATCCAGGTCTTGGAAAAAGAACAAATGGCCTCTCTGGGCATGGGAGCTCTGCTGGGAGTAGCCCAGGGAAGCGTTCAACCGCCTAAATTCATTATTATGAAATACAAAGGCCGGGATTCCGACAAAATCGATGTCGCCCTTGTCGGAAAAGGCATAACGTTCGATTCCGGCGGAATTTCGATAAAGCCTTCGGAAAAAATGAGCGATATGAAAGGAGACATGGCCGGAGGCGCCTCGGTTATGGCCGCAATCAGTGCGGTTTCAAAGCTTAAAGTCAATATCAATGTTGTGGCCTTGATTCCGGCGACCGAAAATATGCCGAGCGGCCGAGCACTCAAACCCGGAGACATCCTGACCGCCATGAACGGAAAAACCATCGAAGTTCTAAACACCG
The DNA here is from genome assembly GCA_046498185.1 of Desulfatiglandaceae bacterium. Lineage (GTDB taxonomy): Bacteria > Desulfobacterota > DSM-4660 > Desulfatiglandales > Desulfatiglandaceae > CAYXDR01. The sequence continues at coordinate 58,240 of JAWOBE010000196.1, forward strand.
ATGCCGAGGGCCGGTTGATCTTGGCCGATGCATTGTGCTATGCGGCGGATATGCAGCCTGAAGCGATCATTGACGTCGCGACGCTTACCGGTGCCTGTCATGTTGCGCTGGGGGATTTCTGCAGCGGAGCCTTCAGCAACGACAGCAGCCTGGCGGCCATGATGTCGGCCGCAGGTGAAGAAACCGGAGAGCATATGTGGCGGATGCCTATGTTCGACGAATACAAAGAACTTCTTAAAAGCGAAAACGCGGACATTAAAAATATAGGGAACCGCTGGGGTGGAGCAATAACCGCGGCCAAATTTCTGGAATTTTTCGTCGGTGAAAGCCGTTGGATTCACCTGGATATTGCCGGGACATCAGATACGGAAAAAGAAAAAGGCTACGTTGTCAAGGGTGCTACCGGCGTCCCGGTTCGTACTCTGATAAACTTTATACAAGCGATGTCCCGATAATTTCGATTCAAAAATAAGAATTTATTTGAAAAAAAACATCTAATCAAATTTTTAATTGATTTTTTAGAGATAAAGTGCAATGAAAAAAGGATTATGATTGGTTTTCAGCAAAATGGCTTGAAAAAATTCAAACATAATTCAAAAAATCATCTTGAAGGTGTTGCAGAAAGGAGCGACCCTATGATGCTTGAACCTAAAGGTTTTCAGACTGAAGAACTGCAGCAGGCCCTGACATCCAGGGATGCCGCCCTTTACAGGCAGATAGAAAGAGCACTGGGGGCGAGCGTAATAAAGGCTTCGGAAAACCTGGACTGGCTGTACGCCAACATGCATCCGTACTTTTTCATTACAATGAAAGAAGACCTGGAAGCCATCGTCAATCTTTCGGTATCTCTTCGAAACATAGAAAGCCAGCTCAAAGTAACCCTCATCGATCAGGAAGACAAATTGATCGTGGCGCGGCTCAACCTTCCCGGGTCCGTGTACGCCACGCTCAAGACGCTTCAGGAGCGGGAAATCTCCTACGCGGAAATGGGCCATTCCTACGGGCCGCTGCCGGGTTCGGAAAGGGAGTTGGAATTTCAAAAGTTCGAATTCCAGCGTAAAGGTCATCAGGAAGTCTCGCAGGCCAAAAACACAAGGATTCCCAGGGATACGAAGAAGGCCATCTCCGGGCAGATGAAAGAATTTTATCCGGATTTCGACTTCAAGGATCTGGACCGTGATTTATCGCTTCTTTGGATCAACAACCCGGATTATGTCAGGATATCTCCGGCTGAAAGGGTTGCGCGTATTCTATGGCTGTACCAGCAGGCCAAGCGCCACGACGGCCTTTATCTGGATGTGGAGCAGGTGAGCCAGGATCCGTTTTACAAAGAATCCCGCCTGTTGTTTTCAGTGGGCAACCCTCCTCAAAAGGGTTTCATGACCCAGATAAGCGAGATTTTCCAAAGGCTCGACATCGGTGTTCGCCGGTCTTATTCACTTCTTATAAGCACCGGAATCCACCCCTATTTTCTTGGAACCTTTTATGTGATCGCCCGCGGGGGAAAACTTATAGAAAAGGGATCCGAGCTTTTCAAGTCGCTTCAGGCGGAACTCTACAACACCCAGGTGATTTCAACATCGACAAACACCTACCGCAATTTCGTAACCAACAGGATGATGACCGGCGAAGAGGCATCGCTTACCAATGCCTTGATCGCCTTCTGTCATACGACGCTTGCCCAGGCAAGCCCCGACCGCTTCGATCTGGGGACGGTTAAAAGTGCATTCCAATCCGATGCCGAGATGACTCTTAAGATCATCCAACTTTTCAACACAAGATTCAACCCCGACCTCGCCGACAGGGAGAGGCTTTACGAAAAGGCGCTGGCCGAGGTCGTGAAAGAGCTGAAAGAGTATAATACCGGGCAGAGATATCTCGATGAAATCAGAAAAGAAATATTTAGAACCGCGTTGAGTTTCGTGCAGCGGACGCTCAAGACCAACTTCTTCGTTCCCGAAAAGCATGCGCTGGCATTCCGCCTTGACCCGGATTATCTTTCAGACCTGGGTCCTGAATACACCGAAAAACTCCCGGAGGGAAAACCTTTCAGGATCACGTTCTTTTTCGGCCGCTATGCAGTGGGATATCATATCGGTTTTTCAGACATAGCCAGGGGCGGGTGGCGGACGGTGATCTGCAGGACCGACGATGAAATGATCACCAACAGTAATACGCTTTTCAAGGAAGTGTTTGTCCTGGCCCATACCCAGCACCTGAAAAACAAGGATATCTACGAAGGCGGCTCCAAACTGGTCATTTTGCTGGACGCCAGGGGGGAGGAATCGCCCGACGACACCACCCAGAGGCTCTATAAGGTACAGTATGGTGTTTTAAACGCGTTTTTGGATATTTTCGTCACCGAAAACGGGGAGCCGAAGAATCCCCGGGTACTGGACTACTACGGGGATGATGAGCCGATAGAGATCGGACCGGACGAGAACCTGCACGACAACATGATCGAACTCATCGCCAAGCAGGCGGTGAAACGCGGTTACATGATATGGTTCCAGGGTTTCAATCGCTGTGGCCTCCAAGGGGGAAAGGGCGTTCATCAAGCGCTCAGCATCGCTTTGGTTTTCCAGCGCCCGGTTCTCCGGTTGACGCACCAGCCACGATCCATGCACCTTCTCCAGCACATAGTCACGGTCTTCAAAGGTAAAATTCATCATCTTCGCATCCAGTCGCGAGAAGCGCAGCAACTCCTTCGAGCGAAAATGATTGACATCGACCAACAGCCGATCCAGCACGTCGCTTTCCAACCGCACGACATCCCCCACGTCCTGGGTGGCGTAATAAAAATCCGGGGCTTGCGCGTTTTGCTTGAAGCGTAATTGCGCCGTTTCCCCATCTTCGAAGGTCAGGTCAATAAAAGCGTC
>JAWOBE010000233.1:0-12749 GCA_046498185.1 Desulfatiglandaceae bacterium
CACCCATTGCATAAGCCAAAAAATTCATTAGATACCTCCTTGTTCTTTGTGTCGACGACGTTCATAAAACGCACGCCTGAATTCAGCGATACGGTCTTCCAAAATAGCCTCTCTCATCTTACCCATCAAATGAGTATAATAATAGAGATTGTGTATTGTATTCAACCTGTAAGCGAGAAGTTCCCCGGACATATAAAGATGTCTCAGGTAGGCCCTGGAAAACTTTCTGCATGTGTAACAACCGCACGCCGGGTCAACGGGCCTTTCGTCGTCGGCGAAACGCGCGTTCTTGATCGAAATCCGCCCGCTTTCAGTGAATAACGTTCCGTTTCTTGCATTTCGGGTCGGCATCACACAATCAAACATGTCCACCCCCCGGATTGCACTTTCAACCAGATCCTCCGGAGAACCAACACCCATCAGATATACCGGCTTGGTCTCCGGAAGCAAACCTATGCTCATATCTATCATCCGAAAACGGCACTCGGGTTCTTCTCCAACGGCAAGCCCCCCCAAGGCGTAGCCGTCAAAACCGATTTTCGAGATTTCCATGGCGCTGCGTTCACGCAAATCCGGAAATACCCCCCCCTGGACAATACCGAAAAGCGCCTTGCCGGGGGAAGAAAAATACTCTCTGCAGCGTCTGGCCCATGCCGTCGTCAGTTCGGTGGACCTTTTAACGTAGTCGTATTCAGAAGGATAAGGCACACACTCGTCAAACGCCATAACAATGTCGCTGCCGAGCGCCTTCTGGATGTCCATCGATTCTTCGGGCCCGATAAAATGGGAGGAGCCGTCCAGATGAGAGCGGAAAGTCACTCCTTCAGGCGTTATCTTCCGAAGGGGCGATAGGCTGTAAACCTGAAATCCACCGCTGTCGGTGAGAATCGGCTTATTCCAGCTCATAAACCTGTGAAGCCCTCCCAGGCTCTCAATAAGCCCATGTCCCGGCCTCAGGTACAAATGGTACGTATTGGCGAGAATAATTTTCGCGCCAAGATTTTCAAGATCGTCCGGGCTCACCGCCTTCACGGATCCCCGGGTGCCGACCGGCATAAAAACAGGTGTCGGGATTTTCCCCCGGTCGACCACGATTTCACCGGCACGTGCACGGCATCCGCTGCAGGTATGTAAAACGTCAAACTGCAAAATACCTTTATATAACCCCGTAGCGTCCGGGTGTAATTTTGGTCCGGTCGGTCTGCAGTTCTAAACGATAAACATCGCATCTCCGTAACTGAAAAACCGGTACCCGTTTCTCACCGCATGCTCGTACACCCGCATAATCAAATCCCTGCCGGCAAAAGCACATACAAGGAAAAGGAGCGAGCTCCTGGGCAAATGAAAATTTGTTATCAATGCATCGACAACTTTAAACGAATGCCCGGGAGTGATCATCAATTCTGTAACGCCCGACTGTGGTTCTATATCCCCACCATGGCTTCCCACTGTTTCCAGGGTTCGAACAACAGTAGTGCCCACCGCGATAACCCGTCCCCCGCTTTTCCTGGTCTCGTTTATCGCGGCCGCGGCTGCGGCGCTTACATCGTAATATTCTTCATCCACCCGGTGTCGGCGGATATCACCAACCCTGACCGGCTTGAAAGTACCATAACCCACGTGCAAAGTCACAAAAACAAACCGCGCTCCCGTTTCGATGATTCTCTGCATCAACGGGTCTGTGAAATGAAGCCCGGCCGTCGGCGCGGCCACGGATCCCCTCGGCCGTGAATAGACCGTCTGGTAACGCTCTCGATCGACACTGCCCCTGGGGTCGTCTTCGTCCCGTTTTATGTATGGCGGCAACGGCACCCGGCCGAATTCATCAAGAACTTTTTCAAGCAGGTCAACGTCTGCGAACTCAATGTTGACCATTCCGTTGCCGGGTACCGATTCGATCCGCCCGGCAAGCCCTCCTTCAAAAAACAACCTTCCCCCGGGTGCCGGTCGCTTGGACGATTTCATGAGGCACCGGCGGACGGTGTCACCAACATGCATACCCCGATGATCCAGGATCAGGATCTCGACCTTCCCACCGCTGGCCTTCCTCCCGAACAGCTTCGCCGGAAACACTCTCGTGTCGTTTACTACGATCAGGTCTCCTGGACCAACCAATGAACACAGTTCATGAAAACTCCGATCGGAATAAGTGCCGGTTGAACGATCAACAAGGCACAGGCGGGATCGGTCCCGTTCGGTGCACGGCGCCTGGGCTATCAGTTCAGGCGGCAAATAATAAGCATACTTCTCGATTTCAAACATTATCGTCATAAATCCACATGCGCCCGCCCGCAAGCCGAAAAAACGCATTATAAACGGGGTCAAGCTAGTCGGAATCCGATGCAAAGTCAAACATTTTCTACCCAATTGAGCCCCAACAGGGTAAAAGTTTGTCTCGTGGTCACCCCGGAAATCCTTTGGCCTGCTCATTTTCCCGGAATCCGTGATAGTGCTTGCCTTAAAAGCTGGGATCAGTTATTTTGATTGTTTATTTTTTGGCCCCTGTATGTTTTCAGGTCACCACTTGAATTATGTGGCAAAGGCCTTTCCGGGAACCCTCGGCAAAGGCTTCCTCGTCCCAAGGGGCCGGAAGATTAAGTTGGCAAAGAAATCCTCTGCTCGATCGGCTATAGAAACAAAAGGACCTGCATAAAATGAAACGCGAACTGGAAAAAATTTTATCCGCCACGCTTTCCCGGTGCTTCGAATCGGGCATGCTTTCGGCTGCAGCCATTCCTCCCTATGTCATAGAAATTCCCAATAATCCGGCACACGGGCACTTCGCTACGAATGTCGCGATGATGCTTGCCTCTGTCCAGAAACGCCCACCCGCTCATATCGCAGCAGTGATAGTCGAAAACATCGAAGATCCTGATCAACTACTGGAACGGGTCCAAGTTGCGCCTCCTGGCTTTATAAATTTCACCATATCCACCGACCGGTGGCGGAGGCTTGCGGTGGAAATCGCACAGGGAGGCGACGCCTTCGGCCGTAATGATTCCGCCAAGGGCAAAAAAATTCTACTCGAATTTGTAAGCGCGAATCCAACGGGGCCTCTTCATCTCGGCCATGGTAGAGGGGCGGCAATTGGTGACACCCTGGCCCGAATACTGGATTTCTGTGGATGCGACGTGAGCAGGGAGTTTTACGTAAACGATGCGGGTCTCCAAATGAGGCTTCTGGGAGAATCAATATACGCCCGGTGGCGGAAATTGCGCGACCCCAGCCACCTTCCGCCCGAAAACGGTTATCAAGGTGAATATATTTCCGAGCTGGCCGCAATAATATCGGAGGAAATAGACCTGGATGCGCTGGATGAGGAAGAAGCGGTCAATAGATGCACCTCCCGCGGAAAAGAGCTGATGCTGAAACAGATAGCCGAAGACCTTTCAACGTTCCATGTTTCATTCGATCGATGGTACAATGAAAGCGAGCTTTTCTCAGCCGACTTGGTCGAAAAAACTGTTACACGCGCCAGGAACCAGGGTCAGGTTTACGAAGAAGGTGGTGCTGTATGGCTTCGAACATCGTCTTTCGGAGACGACAAAAACCGTGTACTTATAAAGCAGGACGGCTATCACACGTATTTTGCATCCGACATAGCCTATCACCTGGACAAATACGCCAGGGGCTATACGACCGCCATCAACATCTGGGGAGCCGATCATCACGGCTACGTCCCGCGCATGAAGGCGGCGCTTAGCGCATGCGGGATACCCCCCGAATGGCTTTCGGTGATTCTCATCCAACTTGTAAAACTGTGGAAAGGGGGCCAGGAAGTTAAAATGTCCAAGCGAGCAGGCCAATTCGTGACCTTGAGGGAATTATGCGAAGAGGTCGGTGTTGACGCGGTTCGCTTTGTTTTTTTAACGAAAAGCCATGACTCCCCTCTTGACTTTGATGCCGACCTGGTGACAAAAAAAGACAGCGAGAATCCTGTTTATTATGTTCAGTACGCCCATGCCCGGGCGTGCAGCGTTTTTCGGAAAGCGGCGGAGGCGGGAATACCGCCGCTACACCCCGAGGACGCGCCGGTTGAAAACCTGCAGCTGGAGGAGGAATTCGCCCTGATAAGGAAAATGGCGGAGTTTCCCGGCCTGCTTGAAGATATAGCGTCAAGTTTTGAGGCTCACCGTCTCACATACTATCTCGGTGATCTGGCCAGTGCTTTTCACCGGTATTTCAATATGGGCAATAAAAATCCCGAATGCCGGATCATAACGGGCGCTCCAGAGGTCAGCGGGGCCAGGCTTCTGCTCGTGCAGGCGATAAGGACGGTAATCGCAAACGGCCTTGCGTTGATGGGGGTCACGGCTCCGGAGAGAATGTAAAGGTCAAAAAAAATGCGTGAGCAGCCTTCCTCCCCTGGTAAAAAGAAGAAATTCCGGGTGGAACTTTCCCCGGTGGGTCTTTTTTTATCATCACTGGGCCTTGTTTTCATCCTGGGATGGATTTTCGTGCTGGGTGTAATGGTCGGCCGTGGGTTCGTCCCCGAAGGAGTAAAATCCATCGGACAAATGACCGATCAACTGTCCCGTCTGATTACAATTCTGGCAAGGGACAGGGAGCAAGGCGCAGATCGGAACGCCGCGATGGAGCAGCAAACCAAGCTGGAATTTTATGATTATCTTTCCCGCTCGGACCCTGAGCCTGAAAAAGGGACCGCAAAACTTGAAATCCCACGTGCCTCGGCTGTCCCAAAGGCGTCCGAGCCGAAAGACGACGGGGCGGTTGAAATCCCAAAAGCGGAAGAATCCGGTTGGGCAGTACAAGTGGCCAGCCTGGACAACGAATCAAAGGCCATAAAATTGGTGGAAAAATTAAAAAGACTCGGTTATCCGGCATTTACTTACAAAACCGTTGTCAAAGGAGCCGTATTTCACCGTGTCAGATGCGGCCCCTTCAAAGCAAGGGTCGATGCAGAAGCCGCCAAGCGATCACTGCTGGAAAAAGAAAAGATAGACGCGTTTTTAACGATGATCGGACAATAAGACCATCGGACCGGATATTTATTGTTTATGACCTGAATATACGGAGCTTAGAGGGAAGACATTCATGATAATCAGGAAAGCGGTCATAGAAGACATCAAGCATGTGCATAAAATGCTGGCGTATTTCGGCGAAAAAAACCTTTTGCTGCCGAGATCGCTGAACGAACTCTACACGCACCTGCGCGATTATTTCGTAATAGAAAACAAAGAGGCGAAGGAGGTCCACGGCGTCAGCGGCCTTCGGATCTGCTGGGAGAATCTCGCGGAAATCAAGTCTCTCGCGGTTGAAGAGCCATGGCAACAAAAGGGCGCGGGCCGGCAGCTGGTGGAAGCGTGCCTTAATGAAGCGGAATATCTGGGAATCGGACGAGTGTTCGCGCTTACATACGTACCTGAATTTTTCCGTAAAATGGGGTTTGAAGAAGTCGAAAAATCCACCCTTCCACACAAAGTGTGGGCCGACTGTTTAAACTGCCCCAAATTTCCTGATTGTGATGAACATGCGGTGGCGATTATCTTGGGAAAACGCTGAACACAAAAAATTTTTCATATTTGCATCGGTGATTTATCCTTTTAAGGCGCCCGCTGCAACTCGCAGGAGGAAATCATGTTTGGCATAGGCATGCCTGAGCTCTTGATTATTTTGGCTGTGGCTCTGATCGTCATCGGCCCTAAGAAGCTGCCTGATATGGCCAGGGCACTTGGCAAAGGAATGGCTGAATTCAAGCGGGCCACCCAGGATCTCAAGGAAAGCATCAATATAGACAATGATATCAAGGAAATGAAAGAAGATCTAAACGACGCAGTCAGCGGAACCGACTACTACAGCACCGGGGTTGAAACAAAGGAAAAAAGCACTTCCCCGGAGGGGCAGGCTGAAAATGCTCCACCGGAGCCACAGAATGAAAAAGCGATGCAGGAGCCCGCTCCCGGATCGAATCCGGACCAGGTAGCTGGGGAGAAGCCGGCCGATGAAAAATGAAAATAAACTGCCTTTTCTCGGGCACCTGGAAGAACTCAGGAGCAGATTAGTGGCTTCGGCTATCGCCGTGGGAATCGGGTTCGCGATATGCTATATCTTCGCTGAGCAGCTCTTTCTGATCCTCGCATCCCCTCTCACGAACGTGATGCCCGAAGGTGATTTTCTAATTTTCACCAGCCTTCCGGAAATGTTCTTCACATACCTGAAAGTTTCATTCGTGAGCGGCTTTCTGTTGGCATCGCCGGTTGTTTTCTACGAAATGTGGATGTTCATTGCGCCCGGCCTCTATAGAAACGAAAAAAAACTCGTGATTCCTTTCGTCACCATATCCACATTGCTGTTCGTCGGGGGCTCGCTGTTCGCCTACTTTATTGTATTCCCGTTCGGCTTCAAGTTTTTTCTGGGATTTTCGAGCGACTTCGTGAAAGCTTTTCCGTCCGTCAAACAATACTTTTCGTTCTCGATTAAACTATTGTTCGCATTTGGTCTAGTATTTGAGATGCCGGTCGTGATTTTCTTCCTGACCAAGATGGGGCTGGTTACAACCGCTTTTTTGAAGAAAAACCGTAAATACGCCCTCCTTCTTATCTTTGTCGTAAGCGCCATCCTGACACCGCCCGATGTGATAACCCAATGCATGATGGCGGTACCTCTCCTCACTCTCTACGAGGTGGGGATATTGGTGTCACGTTTTGCCAGGCGGGCCAAAACAGATGAAGATGAGGATGAAGAGACTTCCTAGAATTCGATAAACCTCGAACCGTGAACTGTCAACAGAAACGGGTCCTTTTCAACTTCCCCGGTTTCATCGAACGAGATGTCCCCGGTCACTCCTGAAAAGGGTTCGCAGTCCTTCATGGCAAGCCTTAGAAGTATTCTGTTGCTTATTTCTTGCTGGTTCAGAATCCACAGTAAAAACTTTATCGTATCGTAACCGGTCGCTGCCAGGATATCGGGATCGGATCCATACCATGCGCGATACGTTTTTACAAAAGAATCAACGCCCGGCCGGGTGGATTCATCGAAAAATCCAGCTGAAAACATGACACGCTGGATGTATTCCGAAGCATGTTCCAGAAGCTGCGACGACTTCCAGGCGCTGGTTCCCAGCAGCCACAGCCCGCTTATATCGTAATAGAGGATCTGTGGTGCCAACATCGCCACGGTCTCATAGGAATCCGGTATAAAGACCGCCTCGAAATCGACAAAAGGCTGAGGTCCGTCCAGGCGTGCCTCCATTTCTTCCCGTTCCGCCGGCCATTGCGCATATAATTCCCTTCCCCCCGTTCGAGGAGGGTCCAGCCCGGTAAGCTTTTTTATAGGCCCGCTGAAATCGGTCGTTCCGGGTTCATAACCGACAGCTGTGATTAGCTTGCCTCCCCGTTCGAGCACAGCTTCGCGGAAAAGTTCCACCATCGTGCGCCCATAAGTATTTTCCGGGTAAAGAGCAGCATAACGCTCGATATCCAGGGATACCATTGCCCCGTCGAGCAGTCGTTTAACCTCCCGCGAAGGAAATATAAAGTTGCGGAAGACCTGCTCCCCTATGCCTGTTATCCCTTCTTTTTGGGTTAAGGCTATCAGCGGTATGCCAGAATCCTGAGCCTTTTCACCTATTTCTCCGGCCACACTGCTGGATAGCGGGCCTATGATCCCTATCACCGCTTCCTCTTCCGCGAGCCGCAAAAAACCCTCTGCGGCTTTCTCGGGCTCCCCCCCGGAATCCTCGACAACCACTTCAATGCTTGAATCAGAATGTTCACCCTCAAGGGCAAGACCCAAATGGATACCCCTGAGCACTTCCCTTCCGTAGACAGCAAAAGGGCCACTCTGCGGCAATATACAGCCGACCACGTGCCTTTTTACAGACAATTCCCTTCGGACGGTTTCAAGAATTTTTTCCCCCCGCCCGACCCACTCGCCGTCTTCGCTGTTCGTGATCAAGGCGGCTGCAGCCTCTTCGGCCTTTTCGACATTCCCTTTCGAGAGATACCCTTCGGCCATCCTGTGAAAAACTTTCGGACCGAATTCGGTGCCGGCGGCAAAATCCGCGACCGGTACGAGATCATCCGGATTGGCAACTTCTATAATTTCATCGAGCCGGATTTCTGCGCGCGCACGCAACTCTGCGTCTTCACCGCTTCGTTCATAGGCATCCAGCCACCATCGAACCGCGGCGGTTCTGTCCCCCGTTTGAAGGCTCAGATCACCGAGTAAAGCACCCATTTTCGGATACAGTTTGTGATCGCGGTTGCTTTCGGCCCATGAAACCCCTTCACTCAGGGCCAAAGCAGCCTCATCAAGTGAAACAAGAGCTTCCACTTTCAGCAGTCGTGCTTCGGCGGATTCCGGATAGTCAGGGAACTTTCCTTCCAGTTTCTCCAGAAGTTCAAATGCGGTTCGGTCTTCGCCCTTCAAATGATTGATCTCGGCGATGCGATGCATCGCCGCCGGTGCGGTTCTTCCTTCAGGGTCCCTTTCAAGTGAGCGCGAAAAGGATTCAAGGGCATTTTCATAAAGTTCTTTCCTCTGGTACTCAACCCCGGCCAGGTAATCAGCCTCGGCCTCGACACTCACCGCGGAGGGGGCTTCACCAGGCGGGATCCCCCCGCAACCGGCAAAAAAAAGGCCCCCCCACAGAATCAACCAGGGAAAGGCCTTTATTGAAAAATGCATCTTCATTATTTCTTAACTTCCTCAAAGTCGGCATCAACCACATCGTCATCCGAAGATCCTTCGCTGGATCCGGATGAGGCATCCCCTTCAGACGCCCCTGCTTGCTGCTGGCTTGCGCTTGCATATATCGCCTCGGCGAGTTTATGAGACGCTTGGGTAAGTTCTTCCGTCAACCGTTTTATCTCGCCTGCGTCATCGTCTTCCATCGCTTTGCGCAATTTCTCGATCGCCTGTTCGATATTTTCTTTTGTTGGTCCGTCAAGTTTATCCCCTGCTTCCTTGATCGATTTTTCAGTCGTGTATATCATCGAATCCGCCGTATTACGGGCATCGATCAATTCGCGTTTCCGCTTATCTTCATCGGCATGCATTTCCGCATCCTTTACCAGGGATTGAATTTCATCTTCACTCAGACCGCTCGAGGCAGTGATTTTGATTGACTGCTCTTTCCCGGTCCCCATATCTTTCGCGGAAACATTCACGATGCCGTTTGCGTCGATATCAAAGGTGACCTCGATCTGCGGCATACCCCTGGGCGCGGGAGGAATTCCAACAAGCTGGAACCTGCCGAGAGTCTTGTTGTCAGCGGCCATCTCCCGCTCACCCTGGAGAACATGAATTTCGACAGCCGGCTGGTTATCGGCCGCAGTCGAAAAAATCTGGCTTTTCTTGGTAGGAATCGTCGTGTTTTTCTCTATCAATTTCGTGAACACACCGCCCAGGGTTTCGATGCCAAGTGAAAGCGGAGTCACATCGAGGAGCAATACATCCTTTACATCCCCTTTAAGAACGCCGCCCTGAATCGCGGCGCCGATCGCCACCACTTCATCCGGATTCACCCCTTTGCTCGGTTCACGGCCGAAAATTTCCTTAACCTTGGCCTGCACCCTGGGCATACGGGTCATTCCTCCAACAAGAATCACCTCGTCGATGCCGGCCTTATCCATACCGGAATCCTTCAGCGCCATTCGGCAGGGTCCCTCGACACGTGATACGAGATCGTCGACCAGGGATTCCATCTTCGCTCGTGTAAGCTTGATGTTCATGTGCTTCGGGCCGCTCGCATCAGCAGTGATAAACGGCAGATTTATATCCGTTTCCATCGAACCGGATAGCTCTATCTTGGCCTTCTCAGCGGCTTCCTTCAATCGCTGGAGAGCCATTTTATCATTTCTCAGATCTATCCCCTGGTCCTTTTTGAATTCATCTGCGAGATAATTCATGATCCTGTTGTCGAAATCTTCACCTCCCAGATGGGTATCGCCATGGGTAGCCTTTACTTCGAATACTCCTTCGCCGATCTCCAGGATGGAAATGTCGAAAGTGCCTCCACCAAGGTCGAAAACCGCGATCTTCTTGTCACCTTTCCGGTCAAGACCGTAAGCCAGAGACGCAGCGGTGGGTTCGTTGATAATCCTCTCGACTTTCAAACCCGCGATCCGTCCGGCATCCTTGGTAGCCTGCCTCTGACTGTCATTGAAGTAAGCCGGCACGGTTATCACCGCTTCGGTTATTTTTTCACCCAGATAATCCTCGGCTGTTTGCTTCATTTTTTGAAGAATCATCGAAGAAATCTCGGCAGGGCTGTACTCTTTCCCACGGATCATCAAACAGCCGTCCCCGTTGGAAGCCTCACCGATTTTATAAGGCATGATCTCTTTGTCTTTCTGCACTTCGTTGGACGAATATTTTCTTCCGATCAACCTCTTTACACCGAAAACTGTGTTTTCAGGGTTGGTAACAGCCTGTCGCTTCGCTGTCTGCCCCACCAACCTTTCTCCGCTGTCGGTGAAAGCAACGATTGACGGGGTTGTTCTACTTCCTTCAGAATTCGCGATCACCACCGGGTCTCCACCTTCCATAACAGCAACACACGAGTTGGTAGTCCCCAGGTCTATGCCGATTATCTTCCCCATATTATCGCCTCCTTGAACAGCGGGCCACCTCTATGCAGCCCGCGCAACTTTTATTGTCGGGAACCCTTAGGGCCCCGTTGTACTTAAGACGGCTTCCTGCTAACCACAACCTTTGCAGGGCGGATCAATCGCCCGTTCAACAAATAACCACTCTGCAATTCGTGGATGATCGTGCCGGGCTCGGCCGACTCGTCTGGCATCTCCGATACCGCCTCATGAAAATTAGGGTCGAACGGCTCACCTACCGATTTGACCCGGGTCAGGCCTTCCTTCCCCAGAACGTCCATCAACCCTCTCAACGTCAATTGCACACCTTCAGTAACACATGCAACGGTATCGCTGTCTCCCTCAGAATGTACAAGCGCCTGCTCCAGGCTATCGACCACGGCAAGCAGGTTCTTGATTAAACCTTCATTCGAAAACTTCCTGGTGTCTTCGCGGTCCCGAAGATGTCGTTTCTTGATATTTTCCAGTTCCGCCGCCACCCTCAGATATGTCTCGAAGTTGCGCTCAGCTTCTTCTTTGGCAGCTTCGAGTTTTTGTATCAACTGCTCCCGCGTCATTTTTTCCAGCCGGGGCTCCTGCTCTTGCGCCATATCTTTTTCCGGCGCTTCGCCTTCCTTCGCCCCGGAAACCTTATCGTCCCGTCCAGCTGCAGGTTCCACACCTGCATCAAGATCAATATCGTCACTGGATTTCTGCACTGTACCCCCGCTCCTTTACGAAAATTCAGATTTCCGTCTTTTTTTGTATTCGTTAGGTCAAATGTTAAGCACGGAACAAATGTTGTCAAGGCGGCCGGGGGTGTGTTTTGGCACTGAAAGGCAAGATCAACCCCGCGGCCTCTTTTCAGCTGTCACGGGCCGCAGGGCTGAGAAGACAGAATTGTTTCAGGATTTCAGACCGTGTCCTGTTAAACGAACCAAAGCTTCCAGGTATTTTTCCCTGGTCTCATTTATAACATTTTCGGGCAGGCGAGGCGGTGGGGGTTGCTTATTCCAGCCGATCCCGGTCAAGTAATCTCGAAGCGCCTGCTTGTCGAAGCTCTTCTGCGGTCCTCCTGGGGAATATGAATCCATCGGCCAAAATCTGGATGAATCCGGCGTAAGAACCTCATCTATCAAAATCAGCTTCCCGTCTATAAAACCAAATTCGAATTTCGTGTCAGCTACGATGATTCCTTTATCTGCCGCCAAATCTCTTCCATAAGAATAAATTGCAAGGCTCAGCTCCTTGATCTTTTCCGCTGTGCTCCTCCCGACGATTTCTGCGGCCTTTTCAAACGGAATATTCTCATCGTGCAGACCGGCCTCCGCCTTTGTCGAAGGAGTGAATATCGGTTCGGGGAGCTTCTCGGACTCCTTCATTCCCGGGGGCAGATCGATGCCGCAAACGCTGCCACGGGAAAGATATTCCTTCCACCCTGAACCCGAAATATACCCGCGGACAATGCATTCCACCTGGAGAGGCTCGGTTTTCCTTACAAGCATGCTCCGTCCGTCCAGCAACTCTGAGTACTTCCGACACGGCTCCGGGTATTTTTCAGGATCACTTGTAATCACGTGGTTTTCGACGATTTCTTTCAACCGCTCGAACCAGAACAACGATATCTGGGTCAGGATTTTTCCTTTATCGGGGATAGGATCGTCCATCACAACGTCAAAGGCCGACATGCGATCGCTGGTGACCATCAAAAGCTTGTCCCCCAAGTCGTAAACGTCCCTCACCTTCCCCCGCCTGAACAGATTCAGCCCTTCCAGACTGCCGTTATTTTCTTTTCCTGCATTCATTGCATTCACTCCCTTCCCTTTTTATTTACTATCAAACCATGTTGTCGGCAACAACGCAAACGGCCCCCGCAGCGGCCGGAACAGAGAGCCGTTAGCCATTAGCTATTAGCTATTAGCTATTCGGAATCCAAAACCGCTACCGGAAAAACAGCCGATACCGATACCGACGCCGACCACGAGGGGAGATCGATTACGACAACGACAACCGATTCGCTTCGCTCCGCTGACAACGACCTCACCTCAAGAAGAATAAAGGCTGCGACGGCCTGCACTCCCGTCGCTACAACGACCGCGCCATCGCCCGGTCGAGCACCGTAACCAACCGTTCGAGAGAGGCGACCTGATCCTCAAGCTCCTCTATGCGCAACATATGCGAGGGCTTCACCGAATGAGC
>JAWOBE010000190.1:0-4440 GCA_046498185.1 Desulfatiglandaceae bacterium
GGCGCTATGGTGAGCGTAAATGACACAGGCATCCGCATCAGAAAAATCCCCTTATTTAAAGAATGACTTTTTCAAACTCCAAACCCAAACCCTGAATGCCGAATATTTAGGTTGGAATCAGGAATTATCAATCGCACCTTGGCGTTCACCCAGTCCCCAGACAAAGTTACTGAATTACAAATGGACGTCCCACAAATCACATAAGTTCATAATGTAACAACGTCCCCCATTACACGAAGCCCGAAGCTGAAAGCTCAAGGCTGGTGATTGCGCGAAGCGCTTGGTCTGTTCTGATTCTGATCCCTCTTTTAGAATCAGAACAAACCAACAAGAAAAATCCTCTTGGCGTGCTTGGCGCCTTCGCGGTTCATACTGATTATGAAACAAAGCATTCTTTTGGTTGGTGGTGGCGGGCATTGCAAATCCTGCATTGATGTGATCGAGCAGGAGGGAAAATATCAGATTGCCGGCATTGTGGACCTGCCGGAAAAGCAGGGACAGTCGGTTATGGGATATGCAGTTTTAGGGACGGATGGGGACCTCCCCGAACTGGTCAGGACCTATCCCAATGTCTTGATCACACTTGGCCAGATCAAAACACCTGAACGCCGGATTTCGCGGAATAGAGGTTGCTGAAGCCCTGTCCTTGAGCCCTGCGACGGTGAGCAGAATTGTGGAAAACGGAGAAAATATTCTCTTGTGCCGTGAAACCATTCTTTCTAATGGAACTCGAAGCGATATTTTGAGCAACGAAGGCTGGGACTTGGCCAAGACTTGAAATGTGGATCTGTTTCACTGGTATGACAAACAAAAGGACATTGCTGTAAAAGTAGGAGTTATTTACTTATTTATGGACGTCCCACAAATCCCACATTCAGGTCGCCATCTATATGTCATCAGGCTTAAGCTAAACGAAATCAAAAGGACCCGCGATCAGGTTTTTGAGGAGTTAAGGACCTCCGGGATCGGCGTCAATCTCCACTACATCCCGGTCTACCGCCAGCCCGATTTCGCCCGACTCGGCTCCAAGCCCCTAAGCTCTACCCCTTGCTCCAAGCCCCCTGCCTGCCCCGTTGAATTCACGGTAGGTGACAGCGCAGTTCATCCGGAAGTTTCGGCTGATGATTCTGCGGCGGATTCAACCGGGGCTCCCTGCTCTATGCCCTATACGCTTTGCCCGGAGGCCGAACGCTACTACGCCGAGGCCATCACCATCCCCCTGTTTCCGGCCATGACCGAACCGGAGCAGGATCGAGTGGTACGGGTTTTGGGCAAGGCCGTGAAGGTATCTAATTGACAACCGCATTAACCCGTGTATATGGCCTATAACCTGTTTTTTGCTATACGTCTCCGTGAAACCTTTGTTTCTTTTGTTTCACTGGAGCGTCTCAGCCTGCCCTGTGAAACCTTTTGGTACGTTTCACCGGGGCGCGAAAACATACTTTCGGGAATATCAAGCTTGAAATACCGAAACTTATAAGATGATGGGAGTACCAAAATGGATGTAGTGATAGAGATAAATGAAGAAAAGGTGCAGTTGAAAGAATGTATTGACCAAATAGAGAAAACTGGAAAACCACTGACCATTTTTCGCGGCAAAAGGCCTATCGCCAGGCTGATTCCACATAAGGCGATCGACCCTCTTATCACGGATCCTATGTTGAAAGACGCATTTTTTGTTGATGACCCTGTTGCCCCGTTGTCTGAAGCCGATTGGCCCGAGGCGCTTCGATGATTTTACTGGATACACATGCCATCGTCTGGCTTGCTTCAGACCAGGATAGGCTTACAGAGAAGGGGAGGGAATTGATCAGTGATAATGCAGGCCGGTTATATGTGTCTGTTGTTTCTGCATGGGAGATTTCAATACTGCATAAACGAAATCGACTGCAACTGCCCGTAGAGCCCGAAGAATATGTGGCTCGAGTCATTGATCAACATGGCCTGAACGAAGTGCCGCTGGAACGAAAGATCATCCAGCTCTCTGTGCGCTTGCCTGATATCCACAATGATCCGTTTGACAGGATACTTATCGCTCTGTGTCAGGAAAAGAGGTGGGTGCTGCTTTCAAAGGACAAGGTTATTCCGAAATATCCGGGTATACAAGTTGTCTGGTGAATCACCTGATGGAGAAGTTGAGCCCCCTTCCTCGTTGTGAGTATTGCTAAAGGATCATGCGGCGAAACCCGGTCCCAATCGTATCGTGCCTTCGACTATAAGTATGTCACCAAAGATGAACTCCAAGACCTGCTGGATCGTACGACCAGTTTGAGCAAAGAAATTTCGGGCTTTATCGCATACTTGAAAAAAAGCCCCTACAAAGGCGAAAAATTCACAAAATCCAAGAGCCCCAATATTGAACCTTGAACCTCACGTCGTGGAATTCTGAACCTTGAACCCCGCCTCCGGCGGCACCTTGAATCTTGAATCTTGAACCTTGAATCCCGCGCAGCGGCATCTTAAACTTTGAATTTTGAATCTTGAATTTTGAACCTCACGCAGTGGCATCTTGAATTTTGAATCTTGAACCTTGAACCCGCCGCAGGCGTCATGTCCACTTACCAAAAAATCTTCGCCCTCCTAACCCTGAAAGAACGCCACCGGGGCTATCTCATCCTCGTCATGATCCTGGTCATGGCAATACTCGACACCATCGGCGTAGCCTCCATCATGCCCTTTATGAGTGTTCTCGGCAATCCGAACGTCGTAGAGACCAACCGCTGGCTGAACATGGCCTACACCAAGCTGGGGTTTGCCGACCCCAAGAGCTTCCTCTTTTTCCTGGGGCTGGTAGTTTTCTTCGCCCTGGTCGTATCCATCGCCTTCAAGGCCCTGACCCAGTACGCCCTTCTGCGATTTACCCACATGCGCAACTATTCCCTGTCGTGCCGGTTGTTCCAGGGGTATCTGGGCCGCCCCTATACCTGGTTTTTAAACCGGCACAGCGCGGATCTGGGCAAGAGCGTCTTGTCTGAGGTACAACAGGTCATAGCTAATGTACTCATCCCGGCCATGCAACTGTTGGCCCACGGCGCCGTGGCCCTGTTTCTGATCACCCTACTTATTGCGGTGGATCCCATATTGGCTCTGATAATGGCCTTCATTTTGTGCGGGGCCTATTTCCTCATTTATATGACCATTCGCAAATATCTTTCGCGCATCGGTACTGACCGGGTGGCGGCCAATAAGGAGCGGTTTCAGGTGGCCCAGGAGGCCTTGGGCGGTATCAAAGAGGTCAAGATCTTCGGTCGGGAGGCCGCCTTTTTTTCCAGGTTCACCGGGCCGGCCAGGCGTTTTGCCAAACACCAGGCCAACAGCCAGGTTGCATCCCAAATGCCACGCTATCTCCTGGAAATCGTCGCCTTTGGCGGTATCCTGATGATTGCGCTTTATCTTTTCCGGTCTCATGAACAGTTTTCACGGGTCCTGCCGCTTCTCGCGGTTTACGCCTTTGCCGGTTATCGGCTTATTCCTGCATTGCAGAATGTCTATCAGCAGTTGACCAAGCTCCGGTTCGGACTGCCGGCCCTGGATATTCTTCATAGGGACCTGATGGATACCAGAGATAATGAACCAGCCGCCAAAGACCGTGACCAGCCGGCCCTCGCCCCTCAAACAGGCGTCACACTGAATAACCTCCATTTCACCTATCCGGGCGCTCAGACCCCGGTTTTGAAAGGCATCAGCCTCCACATCCCTATCAATTCCGCCATAGGCCTGGTGGGCGCCACCGGCTCTGGAAAAACCACCACCGTCGACATCATTCTGGGGCTTCTAAGTCCCCAATCCGGCCAACTCCTGGTAGACGGCAAAGAGATCATCGAACCTCAGCCCTCGGACCTCAGCCCTCGGACCCTGCGCGCTTGGCAAAGCGCGCTCGGCTACGTGCCCCAGCAAATCTACCTCTCCGATGACACGGTTGCCGCGAATGTCGCCTTCGGCATCCCAAAAAAAGAGATCGACATGGAGGCCGTAATCCGTGCCGCAACCATTGCCGAGCTGCACCGGTTCGTGACCCGGGAACTGCCCAAAGGATATGAGACCGTGGTGGGCGATCGGGGCGTCCGACTTTCCGGCGGGGAACGTCAGCGTGTGGGCATCGCCCGGGCATTGTATCATGACCCGCCTGTCCTGGTCCTGGATGAGGCCACCTCCTCGCTCGACAATGTGACGGAGAAATATGTGATTCAGGCCATAAAGAGGATGAAGGGGAAACGCACCATCATCCTCATTGCCCACAGACTCACCACTGTGCGCGAATGCGACGCCATTGTGCTGCTGGATCATGGAGAAATAAAGGCCCAAGGTGCCTACGACGACCTAGTAGCCAACAATGAACAGTTCCGGAACATGGCAGCAGGGGTCGGGACATCGTGATAATGACGGTAACAAACGAATGGTCAACAACCTGACCCCCTAACCTCGCGCCAGCGATTGGAC